>CAADGJ010000291.1 GCA_900696505.1 uncultured Nitrosospira sp. | reverse complement strand
CCTTATTCCAGACGGCCAACAATACGGCGGTGATGATGGACGTTCATCCTGACCAGCGAGGTGTCATATCCGGCCTGCTCAACCTCTCGCGCAATTTAGGGCTGATCACCGGTGCCTCCGTGATGGGCGCCCTGTTTACCTATGCGTCGGGAACGAGCGACATCACCACGGCCGCGCCAGAGGCCGTTTCCACCGGGATGCAGATCACATTCGCTATTGCGGGGATACTCATCCTTGTCGCGCTCTTCATGGCTGGAGGGAGCCGGACTGCTGATGTACGGCCGGTGCTTGCGGAGAAGCCATCGTGACAAAGACGATCCGTCGGAGATGTGGTCTGCCGATGCTTGTCGGAGCCGGGTACGACACTTCTTGCCCCTAGCCCTTTGCGCCGACCTTACGATGACCATGCACGGCAGCGACAGTTTTACCTATACCGAAGATACCCAGCGAGACCGAAGGGCCGAAGCGATCTGTTTCACCATACCGACACCAATCGCGTCACACGAGTGAGATACGTGTTTGTTCGATTGGATCCCGTCGTGATATTGGCTCTCACCCCTTGCGGACTGCTATAGTGAGCGATAAGGCGCAGGCTACGGTCTGTCGCGAGGTACAACGTTTCAGAAGGAGGTTTTCTATGCACAAACACTGGTTGGCAGTCGCGGGATTGCTATTGATGACTGGTTGCACAAGCTTGCCGCAAACGTCTCGCACGGCGGTCATTCATGATGTCAAATTTGAAGCCACTCTGGCCCCGGCCGATTTGACGGTACACGTGGGGGACGAAATTCGGTGGGTGAATCACCGGACGCTCCCGGTGTTAATCGACATCCCTGGCCTGAATGCCGAGATGTTGTCCTGTGATCGCGGCTTCACCGGCATGATGGGCGGGGTGACAGAGTTGAAAGAACTGGACCCGAGCAAGAGCGCGAGCCTCTGCTTCAGCAAGCCCATTGTGATCAGCTACAATGCGCGCATGAGATCAGCCGATCCGGGCGGCATGAAGATTGAGCC
Source organism: uncultured Nitrosospira sp. (assembly GCA_900696505.1). Classification (GTDB taxonomy): domain Bacteria; phylum Nitrospirota; class Nitrospiria; order Nitrospirales; family Nitrospiraceae; genus Nitrospira_A. The sequence goes on along the minus strand of CAADGJ010000291.1, from coordinate 2,092 downwards.
GGGGACGATCCGCGTCGTCGGCCCCGCTCAGTAGTCGCTGCTTCGCGGGTGCCGCCGCGTTCCTCCCCCTTTGCCCCGGGGCTTGTCGCACGGCTCCGGGGTGCGAATCATTCTCAGGCTACAGGTGTTTAATTGGTATCGGTTGCGCTGCAGCGGTGAGGCTGCGCAGGCGTGCCTGTTAGAGGACGGTTGTCCAGGAGGGACTGACGGCGAAGGCGGCGTTGATCAGCCCGACGTGTGAGTAGGCTTGGGGGAAGTTGCCGAGTTGCGTGCGCGTCTCCGGCACGAAATGCTCAGAGAAGAGCCCGAGATGGTTCGCGCCGGTGAGCACCTGCGCCATGATCTGCTGCGCTTCTGCCATGCGTCCAAGCCGGGCCAGACCTTGAACGACCCAGAATGAGCAGATGACGAAACTGGATTGCGGCCGGCCGAAATCATCCGTGCGCAGGTACCGGAAATAAAACCCGGTTTCCTTTCCGCCGTTCTGGACGGCCAACGCCCGCGCAATGCTCTGCATTGTGGATTCGCACACGTCCCGGTTCGGAAACCCGAGAATGGCTGCTTGCGCGAGTGAGGCGTCGTAGGTGTCATCTTTGGGACCGTTACGGAGCGACCCATCCTTGGTGGCGTTCAGCAACGCCTGCGCTGCGCGCGCACGGGCCGCATCGATGTCGAGGGTTAAGGACGGGAGAAACCCGGCCTTGTGCATGCGGTGTGCCCGATCGAGGCCGGCCCAACACATTAGATTCGAAAAGGAATGTTCCTGCCAGCCGTTCCGGATTTCCCATAGCCCGGCGTCTGGTTGCGCAATCGTGCGGTCGCAGAGTCGCGCCAAATTGGCGACCAGCTGTTCCTGATCTTTCGTGCGCAAGTCGTAAAAGCGGTTGTCGGTAAAAATGGGCGTCAGCGCCAGCACCAGCTCGCCGTACACGTCGTTTTGAATGTGTTCGGCGGCTTGATTGTGATTACGCACCGGGGCGCTCCCGGAGAAGCCGGACCAATTGGCGTGTTCGGTTTCCGGCAGCGGAAGATCCTGACTCAGGGTGTACACCGGCGCGAGCCGTTCGCGGGAATGTTCGTGAGTATAGGCGATGTTGAGGAGAAATTTGAGAAACCCTTCCATCTCCTCGAAGTGTCCGAGATTGTGAAACGCGGTGAGCGAGAAATAGGCATCGCGCAACCAGCAGTAACGGTAATCCCAGGTGCGCGGGCCACCCGGCTCCTCGGGGAGGCTGGTGGTCAAGGCGGCCAGGATGGCACCGGTATCCTCATAACAGTGCAGTTTGAGCGCCAGGGCGGAGCGGATCACTTCTTCCTGATGCAACACGGGAATCGAACAATGTTTCACCCACATCCGCCAGTACCGCGTGGTCTGATCGAGAAATTCATGGCTGACTTTGGCGAGGTCGTCCTCGATGCCCAGGCCCCAGGTCAGCGCGAAGTAGGTTTTTTCGGTCAGGGCGAATGGACGCTCTTCGTAGAGATACGTGAGGGGCATGTTGGTCAACAGCCGGAGGTATTCCCCGCGGATGTCGTATCGCACATGGCTGTTGCCGCGCATGCCGCGCGCATAGTCTTTCCCCCCCCCCGTAACCGGCCGGCAACTGACGCGGATGGATGGCGTGCCTGCCAGCGGTTCGACGATGCGAAACAACGCCGCGGGACGATAGATGCGGCCGTATTGTTCGAATCGAGGGCAGAAATCCGTGATCCGGAAGGTGTCCCCGTTGGACGTGGAGACCTCGGTCACGAGGATATTTGTATTGGGCAGGTAGCGCTGCGTTGTCTTGACTTGTGCGGAGCTGGTAGGGCTTGATATGGAAAAATGCCCTCCTTCCGGATCAAGGATTCGTCCGAAGACCGGATCACTGTCCGGTCTGGGCAGGCAGAGCCAGTCGACTGACCCGCTTTCATGGATGTGCGCGGAGACGTGGCAGTTGCCGATGAGTCCGTAGGGGTACATGTCCCAGACCATAAGAGATTTTGCTCTCAAAGTAAACTGCGGGAGAAAAAATGCGATTGTCCCTCCGGTTTATCCTTCCCCTTTTGCTGGTGCTTGGTGTCGTCGCGTACAGCGTGGTGCCCTTAGTTG
>CAADGJ010000290.1 GCA_900696505.1 uncultured Nitrosospira sp. | reverse complement strand
CCTGGAGCGCATTCAAGCCGGCGGCGGCACCGTGGAGGACCTTGCCCTCTTGGATGATCTCGGCGAAACCATGAAACTTGCGAGCCTCTGCGCCCTCGGCGGCCGCGCGCCGTATCCGGTGCTCACCGCCATGGAACATTTTCCCGTGGAATTTAGAAATAAGCTGTCAGCGGTCAGACGTCAGTCGTGACTGAAAGCTGAGGCTGAGCGCGCATCATTATGAAACTTTCCATCAACGGACGAGTGATCGTGGCTTCGCCGGGCGATTCGATTTATCGCGCGGCCAAGCAGGCAGGGATTAACATCCCCGGGCTCTGTACCTCAGACCATTTGAATCCGTTCGGCTCCTGTCGCCTCTGTCTGTGTGAAGTCGAGGGCCAGAGCGGGACGCCTGCTTCCTGCACCACGCCGGTGCGCGAAGGCATGGTCGTGCACACGGAGAGCGAACGGCTCACTCGTCTGAGAAAACATCTCCTCGAGCTCTATCTCTCCGAGCAACCGGCAGGAGATCGCGTGCCGGAACCCTTGCAGGCGTTGGCCAGATCGTTGGGGGTGACGCATGTTCGTTATCTTCAGCCTGCCGGCAGGGTGCCTGTCGTCGATCGATCCAATCCCTTTTTTGTGTTCGACAATGCGGTGTGTATTTCGTGCGCCCGCTGTGTGCGAGCCTGCGATGAGATCCAAGGCACGCATGCCCTGACGATGTTGTATCGGGGATTCTCCAGCCGGCCGGCGGCAGGGGCTGCGGCGTTGAACGGAGAGGCGGCAGGGTTTGCCTCATCGAATTGCGTCTCCTGCGGGGCTTGTGTGAAGGAATGTCCGACGGGGGCCTTGATCGAGAAGACCGTGCTTGAAGAGGGCGAGCCGGTGCAAGCCGTTCGCACCACCTGTGCCTATTGCGGTGTCGGCTGCACATTCGATGCTGGTGTGCGGGAGGGGCGGGTCGTCCGGATGGGACCGGCCGATGACGGGCCTTCCAATCACGGCCATGCCTGTATGAAGGGACGATTCGGGTGGACCTACAATTATGCGCCGGACCGGCTGCGCACGCCGCTTCTGCGGCAGGGCGACAAGTGGGTTGAACTCTCCTGGTCTGCGGCCCTCGACCGAATTGCTGAGGAGTGGAGTCGCATCAAGGAAGCCCACGGGCCTGATGCACTGGCGACGATTTCCTCCAGCCGCGGCACGAACGAAGAGAATTATCTCTTCGGCAAATTCATGCGCTGCGTGATCGGCAGCAATCATATCGACAACTGCGCACGGGTCTGCCACAGCGCGACCGTGACCGGCATGATGGAAACACTGGGCGCGTCGGCGGCAACCAATTCCATTCGAGATCTCGATCTGGCCAAGCTGATCCTCGTCGTCGGAGCCAATCCCACCGAATCCCATCCGGTACTCGGCGCGCGCATCAAACAAGCAGCCCGGCGCGGGGTGCCGTTGATCGTGATTGATCCGCGACGCACGGAATTAGCCCGGCTGGCCGATCTTCATCTTCAACTGCATCCGGGTACAAACGTGGCGCTGCTGAATGGCATGGGCCATGTCATCGCAAAGGAACATTTGACTGATGCGGCATTCGTGCGTGACCGGACCGAGGGGTTCGAGGAATGGCTGAATGTGGTGGAGAGTTGTACTCCTGAACTGACGTCGAGGCTGACCGGCGTGCCGGTTCATCTCATCACCGAAGCCGCGAGACGATATGCCACAAGCGGCGGTTCCATGGCGGTGCATGGCCTGGGCATGACCGAACATCGCTGGGGAAGCCATGGGGTGATGGCGCTGGTGAATCTCGCGCTGGCGACCGGCAACATCGGGAAGCCCGGTACCGGGATCAACCCCTTGCGCGGGCAGAACAATGTGCAGGGGGCATCGGATGTCGGCTGCCTGCCCACATTCTTTGCCGGGTACCAGCCTCTTACGGATCCAGCGCTGGCGGCGGCGCATCTCGCAGTCACCGGAAGGCCCTTGCCCACGGCCCGGGGCATGAAGACGCCGGACATGTGGGATGCCGCGTTGGCGGGAACGCTCAAGAGTCTATGGATCATCGGGTATGACGTGGCTCAGACCGACCCGAATCTGAAAAAAGTTCATGCGGCGCTCAAGCAACTCGATTTTCTCATCGTCCAGGATTTGTTTCTCAGCGAAACGGCCAAGCTGGCGCATCTCGTGATTCCGGGGGCCTCATTTCTGGAAAAGGACGGAACCTTCACGAATCTCGAACGCCGCATCCAACGCATCAGAAAAGCTGTGGAGCCGCCAGAGGGCGTGTTGCCGGACTGGCAGGTCGTCTGCGAAGTCTCCGCGCGGATGGGGTATCCGATGCAGTATTCCCATCCCTCGGCCATCATGGATGAGATTGCGCAACTCGCGCCGCTGTTTGCCGGGGTGTCGTTCGATCGACTGGATGCGCCGGAAGGATTACAGTGGCCCGTGCCCTCGAAGGAACATCCCGGCACATCGTTGATGCATGAACAGTCGTTTCCCAAAGGCAAGGCGAAGTTTGTGGCCGTGGATTACCTGCCGCCGGGGGAGACGCCGAGCGAAGCCTATCCGTTGGTGTTGATCACCGGGAGGATTCTGCAACATTACAATTGCGGGGCGCAGACGAGGCGAACGGAGATCATGCAGGTGGTCGATACCGATATGCTGGAGATGCATGCGCTCGATGCGACCAGGCTGGAGGTCCGTGACGGCGATCCGGTCAGGCTGATCAGCGCGCGCGGGGAGGCCAGGCTGCCTGTGATGATCAGTGACCGCGTGCAGCCGGGAGAGTTGTTCACGAGTTTCCATTTCCCCGATTCGGACCTGAACGTGCTCCTGTCGTCCAGCGCCGACGAAAGTTCGAAATGTCCTGAGTACAAAGTCTCGACGGTGCGGGTTGAAAAAGCGCTGTCGACCGGGACGCCCCCTCCCTCCATGCATGTGATGTTGATTACATGACTGCCGAGCCAGTTCCTTCCGCCACCGGCTCGGTCGCCGACGCCTATCCGCCCCCTGAAATCGCCGCGCGTGTATGCAAGCTCGGGCTGGCCAAGGTGAACACGGCGGTGCCGACGATGGTAGCCCTGGCCGTGCTGGCCGGCGCGTTCATTTCGTTGGGCGCCTTGTTTTACACCGTCACGATCACGGCGGGACAAGACGGTCCGCCGTTGCCGTTCGGACTCTTGCGGCTGACCGGGGGCGTCACGTTCAGCCTGGGCCTGATTTTGGTCGTGGTTGGCGGGGCGGAACTGTTTACCGGAAACAATCTGATTGCGATGGCCTGGGCTGCCGGTTGTGTGCAGACGCGTCAGGTCGTGAGGAATTGGATCTGGGTCTATCTCGGAAACTTGCTGGGAGCCTGCGGAACGGCGG
>CAADGJ010000289.1 GCA_900696505.1 uncultured Nitrosospira sp. | reverse complement strand
CTGTGTGGGGCCGAGTCGTGCCGGGAAGAGTTTGATGGTGGAGCTTGCCGCCGGACTGATTGCTCCGGAATCGGGGCGGGTTCTTGTGTTGGGCCAGGGTTGGAGCGAGGTTCCGGACGATGCTCCGGGGTCCGTACGGCTCAAGGTCGGAGTGGTGCTCCAACAGCCGGGGTTGTTGAGCAATATGACGCTCTTTAACAATGTGCTGCTGCCGCTGCGCTATCATCGAAGTGCCATGCCGGATCGTCACCGTGAACAAGCGGTGATGGGAGAGTTGGAGCGATTAGGTCTGGCCTCGCTGCGTGATCGGTTTCCTGCGGAGCTGAATCAGGGGGAGGCCCGGCGGGGAGCTATTGCCCGAGCCCTGATATTGGAGCCGGAGGTGCTCCTCCTCGATGATCCCGTCGCCGGCTTAGACGCTGACATGGTGTTGGGACTCAAGAGCTCTATCGACGAACGGCGGACCCAGCGGCCCCTCACGGTCCTCGCGGCGTTGCGCTCCTGCTCGCCATTCGTCGATGCCGCCGATCGTTTGATTGTTCTTCGCGATGGCCATGTGGAAGCGGACGGAACCCGTGACACGGTGCGTGACCTGGCCCCCGAAGCGTTGCGGAGGTATGTAGAATAGCCGTGCGATATGGTCGGATTGAGAGGTGAGTGATGATGCACTATTCGCATCGTCTGTCTAGCGGACGGCTGGCGCAGATCGTGGGCACGTTTGTGCTGATCCCCGCGCTGATTCTTGCCGTGGCTGGTTTTTGGATGTCGAGGACGGAACACCTGTTCGAGTCAAAATATCTGCTCAAGGCCAGCTTGAGTAAGTCTTACGGCCTCGAGCCGGGGGCGCCCATCGTCGTATCCGGGATTCGCATCGGGCGCGTCAAGCAGGTGGACCTCAATGATCGAGGGACCGTCGATCTGACGCTTCAGCTCTTGGCGCGGTATCAGGATATGGTGAAGGAGAATTCCGAGCTGCACATCACGAAGAGTGGTGTGGTGGTGGGCCAGACACAAGTCGACATCGCCATGGGCACGGCCAGCAGCCCGGTATTGTCCGAGGGCTCCATCATCCGTGCCGTCGAACCGCGGGACATCGGAGACTTGCTCAATGAGGTCGAGCCGGTACTGATGGCCGTGAAGCAAACGCTGCTGCGGGTAGAAACCATCACGCAGGATATGCAGGGTGGCCTGAAGGCCGGTGGGAAAGCGCTTGAACAGGTTGCCCTGGCAACGCAGGAGCTGCCGGCGGTCGTCGCCTCGGTACAGCGGACGATTGCCTCCGTGGAGCAGACGGCCACGGCGCTGCCCGCTATGACCGGATCCATTAAGCGGACGCTGAGCATGGTCGATCGCGTCACGGCCGATGTCCAACAGACGACCGGACGGCTTCCGGCCATTCTCGACAGCGCCCAAACGACGCTCACCAGCGTCAAGCGACTCTCCGATTCCGTGAGTGAAGTGAGTCAGGAGCTGGGCCCCATCATCCACAGCGCCGAGACCACGTTGGCGGATATGTCGATTCTGGTGCGTGGAGCCAAGCAGACATTTCCTTTCAATCGGTTTGTGCAGAATGCCGGGCCGGCGCCCAAGGAGTCACCGCCACCCTCGCGGGAAGGGACTCAAAGTTTGAGAGGAGATCAGTTGCGTCGATGAGAGTGCCCACACCAGCTTCAGGAGCCACATGCTGCGCGGTGGCATTGTGTCTGCTGTCGGGATGCGCGAGCCCCCCGCCGCCCCCCTCTCCTGCGCCACTGCCCAGACCATTGGCCGAGCAGGGTGAATCGTTGCGGCGTCAAGGTGACCGTTCGTTCATGCGAGGTGATCTGACTCGCGCCGCTGAAGAGTATGAGGCGGCGCGTCGGATGGCGGAAAGCCTGGATGATACGCAGGGGCTTATCGTCGCGATCAATGATGTCGGGCGCGTGGCTCTCAGGCGCGGGGACGTTCCCCGGGCGGTCAGTTCGCATGAGCGAGCTGTGGCCTTGGCGCAACAACGGGGAGAGCCGGATCTTCTGATTGCCAGTCTGACTGACTTGGCCACTGCGGAACATCAATCGGGTGCACTCCAGGAGGCAGAACATCGATACGAACAAGCGTTAGACCTGGCTCAGCAGCGAGGCGATCGTTCGGCTGAAGCGACAATCCGTAACAATCTCGGGTTGATACGGCAGGCCAAGGGCGACGTGGAGCAGGCCGCGCAACTGTTCCGTCAGGCCCTGGCCTTGAATCAAGCACTGGGAAATTTGGAATCCGAGGCCAGCAACCATGTCAACCTCGGCATGTTGGCCGAAGCACGGCATGAGTATGACGCGGCCGAACGGGAATATGAGCGAGCCCTGGAGTTAGACAAAACGGCGGAGCAGCGGATGGAGATTGCGGCGGATCTCTTGCGGCTGGGGAAGATTGCGGATCGACGAGGATTTCCCGATCGAGGCCAGACGTATTCGGAGCGGGCTTACCAAAGCTACCTGGCACAAGATGCATTTGCCGAGGCCCGGTCGGCGCTGAGTCAGGCTGTGGCTTGCGCGAAGAAACTGGAGCGGGCCGGAGACATTGCGCGGTTGGAACGGGAATTGACCCGTCTGACCGCCTTGCATCCCGCACGGTAGCCGGTTCCCCTGGCGTACCGCCGCATGCTTACTTGATGGCGACGGCTTTGACTTCTTTATACGTCGTGTGTCCCTGCAGGACTTTCTGAATGCCGTCCTGAACCAGGGTCGTCATCCCGTCTTCCATGCCGGCATGCAGCATCTCATCGGTCTTCGCTTTATTCTGAATCAACTTCTTCATCTTGTCGGTACCCAAGAGTAACTCATGCAACGCCACGCGGCCTTTCAGGCCGGTGCGATTACAGGTGTCGCATCCTTTGCCGCGATAGAGACGGAAGTTCGCGTCGAACGGCACTTTGAGGGCGTCCCAATATTCTGGGCCATACCCCAAGCGCAGTTCCTCATATTCTTCCTTCGAAGGCTGGTACGCTTCCTTGCAGTCTTTGCAGATGCGGCGGGCCAACCGTTG
>CAADGJ010000288.1 GCA_900696505.1 uncultured Nitrosospira sp. | reverse complement strand
TGGCCTGGCTCGCATGGCGAAGGAAATGATCCAATCGAGTGTGCGGCAACAATCCGATATCGCCGCCGCAATGGAAGGAGGACCTGACCATGGCCGGCCATAGCAGTGAGCACGGGCGGGACATCAAACTGTTCGGGGCTCTCTTCGTCCTCGTCGGCCTGATCGATCTGCTCATCATCGAGTTCTTCCCGGCTTATGCCCTGAAGTTGTTCGGCGTCACGATCGCCGGTCCGCTGGCCTATATCGTGAAGCTCCATTCTCCGGCCGCCCACTTCGTCATTGGCTACGGCTTCTTGTTCCTTCGCCCCTGGGCTTGGGGGCTCGCCATGGCGTATGGCGGGTTCGGGATCGTAAGTGAGTTGTTGAATCAACTGGCATTTGGATTCCATCGATTGAGAACGGGATTCATGGTTTCCACGGTCTTGTTTCTCTGTTACCTGGCCTGGCGGCGGGCACTGTTCGCCGATCCCTTGCCACCGGCCCGTCGGCTGGCGTCTACTCCGGAGGTTCCGTCATGAAGGGGTTGGTGTGGTTTCGCCGTGACCTCCGTGTCCGCGATAATCCCGCTTTGTTTGCCGCCTGCCGGGACTGCCGAGAGGTCGTGCCGCTGTTCGTGTTCGACGAGCCGCGCCTGCGCTCCCACCTGTTCGGATCTGCCTGCGTCGGGTTCATGCTGGGCTGCTTGAATGAATTGAGAGCCTCGCTTGGCCAACTGGGGCTAATGCTCCAGTACCGCATCGGTGAGCAGACCGAGGCAGTCCTCCAGGCGGTGAGGGATCTCGGGATCGACGCGGTCTACTGGAATCGGGATTACGAGCCGGCCGCGCGGGATCGCGATCGCAGGGTCCAGGACTGCCTCTCCCAGCAGGGCAGAACCGTGAAGACATTCAAGGACCATGTCGTGTTCGAGGCGGAGGAAGTTCGTGGGTTGACCGGTGACCCCTTCCAAAGGTACAGCGCCTACCGGGATCGCTGGTGGAACCAGTGGCGCGCAGCGACTCCGCCGATGATTCCGGCGCCCAAGCGGAGAGCGGACGGCAACGAGACATCGATGCCGCGGGACTGGCCGTCGGCGCAGGACTTGGGCTACGAGCAGGTTCCGCTGTGGATCGAACCGGGAGAACGGGCGGCCCAGTCCAGGTTGCAATGGTTCCTGCGCGGGCCGATCCATGATTACGTGAATGGGCGCAACCTGCCTGCGCTCGATGGGACGTCCAAACTGTCTCCACACTTCCGATTTGGCACCCTGTCCTCCCGAACAGCCGTGCATGCGGCCTTGGCCGCCCTCACGGCAGGGGGGGCCGTTTCCAGGGCCGATGTTTTCACCTGGCTCGACGAATTGGTCTGGCGAGAATTTTTTCAACAGGTGCTCATGGCCTTTCCCCAGGTGACCAAGGGACCGTTCAAGGCGAAGGACGGATTGCCGGCACCGCGCCCAGAGGGCCCCGATCGTGATTGCTTGTTTGCGGCCTGGTGCGAGGGCCGCACCGGTTATCCCATCGTGGATGCGGGGATGCGACAACTCAATCAGACTGGTTGGATGCACAATCGGGTGCGCATGGTCACGGCCTCTTTCCTCGTGAAGGACCTTCGGATCGATTGGCAGAGCGGCGAGCGGTACTTCATGCAGCACCTGGTGGACGGTGATCTGGCGGCCAACAACGGAAACTGGCAATGGTGCGCCTCCACGGGCACAGACGCCATGCAGGGGTATCGAATCTTCAACCCGCGCATCCAAAGCGAAAAATTCGACCGCGACGGGGACTACATTCGGCACTATGTGCCGGAACTGGCGGAGGTGCCTGTGAAGTGGCTCCATGAGCCGCATCTCATGCCACCCGATGAACAGGAGCGGGCCGGGTGCCGGATCGGGGTCGACTATCCTGCGCCGATGGTGGACCACAAGACTGCGCGGGAAGAATATCTCACCTTGGCCAAACAGAAGGGGACGACATGACCATCGCGCCGCTTCGCCTGGGGATCAGCCGTTGCCTGCTCGGAGAGGGTGTGCGATTCGATGGAGGGCACAAGCGGGATGCCTTTCTCACCGACCTGTTGGGGCGGTATGTCGAATGGGTGCCGGTCTGTCCCGAAGTGGAAGCCGGGTTGGGGACCCCGCGCGAAGCGATGCGGTTGGTCGGCGACCCTGATGGTCCCCGCCTCATGACCATCAAGAGCGGGCAGGACCATACGCCCGCGATCGAGGCGATGGCGAAGAGCCGCCTCCTTGAACTCGACCGGCTGGACCTGTCCGGTTACGTCTTCAAGAAGGACTCGCCGAGCTGCGGAATCGAGCGGGTGCGCCTCTATAACAAACATGGAATGCCGAACCGCAAGGGGGTGGGTCTGTTTGCCATGGCCTTCATGAAACGCTTTCCCCTGACCCCAGGGGAAGAGGAAGGTCGGCTGTGTGATCCCATTCTGCGCGAGAACTTCATCGAGCGGGTGTTTTGTTATCGGCGCTGGCGCGATCTCGTGCAGGGGGGGGCGACCAGGCAGGCCGTAGTGCGGTTCCACACGATTCACAAGTATCTCCTGCTCGCGCACAGCGTCCGGCACTACCAGACGCTTGGACGCCTGGTGGCGCAGGCCAATCAACACCGCCCGCACGAACTGGCCTCCCGATACGGCGAGTTGTTCATGCAAGCCTTGGCCGTGAAGGCGACGGTGCGCAAACACGTGAACGTTCTGCAACATATTCTGGGGCACTTCAAAGACCGGTTGAGCGTGCAGGAAAAGCAGGAACTGTTGGGCGTCATTGCGGATTACCATCAGGGCCTTACGCCGCTGATCGTACCCCTCACGCTGATCAAACATTACGTCCAGGTTTTCGATGTCGAGTACGTCCATGACCAGGTGTATCTCAACCCACATCCGAAAGAGCTCATGTTACGCAACCACGTGTGACGGCGAAACTCCATCAAAGAGCGGTGTGACACGATCGACCACACTCGTCAGGAAGGAGAATGGCAGCATGGCGGGGACGACACGAGGGGTGATTTTGGTGGGGCACGGCGGAATTCCGAAGGATTGTCCGCAGGATCTCGTCACGAAATTGAAGCGGCTGGAGGCTCAGCGCCGGGCCGCGAAGTTGCCTCCGTCGCAAGAGGAACTGGAGTTGGACCGCACGATCCGAAGCTGGCCGCGCACGGCGCAGAGCGATCCTTACCAAGCAGGGCTGGAAGCCGTGGCGGCGCGGCTACGTACCCAATTGGACGGCGCGCTGTTCGCCGTGGCCTACAATGAATTTTGCGGCCCGACCCTAGAGGAATCGGTGGAGTCTCTGATCAAGCAAGGTGCCACCGAAATCACTGTGACGACGACCATGTTTACACCAGGCGGTTCGCATTCTGAGGTGGAGATACCGGAAATCTTAGACCATTTGCGCAGCCAGTATCCAAACGTGTCATTGCGCTATGCCTGGCCGTTTGATCTGACGAGGGTGGCGAACACCCTCGCGGACCAGATCCGTCGCTTCGCCTGACCGAGTGGGGTTCGCACGAGGAATGGGGGTGGGTTATGGGGAGGGGGCTACAACGGCGATGGCAGAAATGGTGGAACCGGACGGTACCCTGCGGGCTGTTGGGCTTTCTGCTGGTCGCGATGCCGAGCCCAGGCATGGCGGCTTCCCTCGAGGGCGTGACCTTCCCCGATTCGATCCATGCCGGTTCCGTGACTCTGCCACTACGGGGAGTCGGTCTCGCGAAGTTCATGCGGACGATTTCTCTCTATGTGGCCGCCCTTTATCTCCCATCGGCTTTGGAGCCCGACCGAGTGTTGGACGACGTGCCGAAGCGCCTGGAGTTGTCCTATTTCCGCAGCATCCGGAGGGCAGAGTTTGGGCGAGCCGCCACCAAGGTCTTGGCAGACAATGTTCCGCCGGAGACGCTCTCGATCCTGGCGCCGCGAATCGAACAGATGCATCGCCTCTATGAAGATGTGAAGCCGGGTGATCGGTACGGATTGACCTATCTCCCGGGAGTGGGTACCGAGCTGGCCCTCAACGGAGTCGTGAAGGGGACCGTCGAGGGTGCGGACTTTGCGGCGGCCTACTTCGCCATTTGGCTGGGGCCGGACCCCATCAACCAGGCCTTGAAGGCCCGGCTGTTGAACCGATGAGCATTCGGCGATGAGAGGAACAATGTCCATGCAGCCGATCGTGGAGCGGTTCAAGGAGACCTACCGACGGCTGAACGCCCAGACGGTGGGACGCTTGCCGGATCTCTACGCGGATGATGTGGTGTTTCAGGATCCCTTCCGGAAACTCGATGGGCTTGGAGCCGTCATGCGGTATTTTGCGGAATTGTATGCCCACGTGGAAGCCTGTTCTTTCACCTTTGACGAGGAAGTGCTGCAGGACCAGCGGGCCGTGCTGATGTGGACGATGGCACTGAGGCACCCGAAGCTCAATGGCGGGCAGCCGGTGGTGGTGCCAGGCTCCACGCACCTGCACTTCCGGCAGAAGATTCACTACCACCGGGATTATTTCGACGCAGGTGCGATGCTGTACGAACAGATCCCCGTAATCGGCATGGTCATTCGACTCATCAAGGAGCGGGTGTGAGATGAGGCGGCATCCGGTCAACGGGCGACGGGTTTGGGTCACCGGCGCATCGAGCGGCATCGGTCGAGCGGTGGCCGTCGAATTGGTGCGTCGCGGCGCCACCGTCATCGCGTCGGCGCGGAACGAGTCCCCGCTCCATCACCTCGTAGAGCAGTGCGGCGGCGACCGCCTGGCGGCAGTCCCTTGCGATGTGTCCGATCCTGTCGCTAATCGCCGGGCGGCCTCCGAGATCGTCGGTCAGTTCGGCGGCCTTGATGTGGCGGTTCTCAATGCTGGCACCTGTGAATATGTCGAGGTCGATCGCTTCGACAGCGCAGTGTTCGAGCGGACGATGCGTAGCAACTTTCTCAGCATGGTCTATGGCATCGAGGCAGTGTTGCCGCTCCTGCGACAATCACCGGCTCCTCACCTCGTCGGCATGAGCAGCACAGTGGCCTACGCGGGGCTTCCGCGCGCCGAGGCCTACGGGGCATCGAAGGCAGCCATCAGGTACCTGTTGGAGTCCCTGCGAATCGACCTGTACCGACTTGGCATCACGGTGTCCGTCGTCTGTCCCGGCTTCGTGCGGACGCCCCTCACGGACCGGAACGATTTTCCCATGCCCTTTCGCATCGAGGCGGAGGATGCAGCTCGCCGAATCGTGGATGGCATCGAAGCGGGCAAGGCGGAGATTCACTTTCCGAAACGCTTCAGTCTGGCGTTCAAGCTGTTGACTCTGCTGCCGACTCGACTCTACCTGCGCTTGTGCGCCCGGCTGGTGAGAGAGCCATGAAAATCGCCATTATCGGTAGCGGCATCGCGGGCATGACGGCGGGCCACCTCCTCCACGGCCGGCACGATCTCACCCTGTTCGAGGCGGGGGACTACATCGGTGGGCATACGAACACCGTCGAGGTCCCTTGCGAAGGAAAGACCTATGCCGTGGATACGGGCTTCATCGTCTTCAACGATTGGACCTATCCCAACTTCATCGCCCTGCTCGACCAGCTGGGCGTTGCGCATCAGCCAAGCGACATGAGCTTCAGCGTGCGTTGCGAGCGCACCGGCCTGGAATACAACGGGACCACCCTGAACAGCCTCTTTGCGCAACGACGTAATCTTCTGCGGCCGTCCTTTTACCGGATGGTTCGCGACATCCTTCGATTCAATCGTGAATCGGTCGCGTTGCTGGAGCAGCCGGGGCCCGGACCGTCGCTCGGGGCCTACCTCGAACACGAGCGCTACTCGGAGCCTTTCATTCGGAATTATCTGCTGCCCATGGCGGGGGCCATCTGGTCGGCCGGCCAGGCGACGATCTGGGACTTTCCGGCCCAATATCTGGTCCGATTTTTCAAGCACCATGGAATGTTGTCGGTGAACAACCGGCCGACCTGGCGCGTCATTACAGGCGGATCGCAGCGGTATGTTGATCCGTTGGTACGACCCTTCCGCGACCGGATAAGACTGCAATCTCCAGTGGAATCCATTGCACGCTTCCCGCAAGGCGTGGAAGTGCGGTGGCGAGACCGGCAGGGACGAGGGCAAGCCGAGCGCTTCGAGGCGGCCCTGCTGGCCTGCCATAGCGATCAGGCCTTGGCGCTCCTAGCGAACCCCTCGCCCTTGGAACAGGACGTGTTGGGTGCGATCCGCTACCAGCGAAACGAAGCGGTGTTGCATACCGATCGGTCCCTGTTGCCGAAGCGGCGACTGGCCTGGGCGGCGTGGAACTATCATCTGCTGCCCACACCGCCGGAGCGGGTCGTCCTGACCTACCACATGAACCGGCTGCAGCGTCTCGATGCCCCCTGTGAGTTTTGCGTGACCTTGAACCATGGCGAGGCGATCGACCCGGCGAAGGTTCTAAAGCGCATTGTCTATCACCACCCGGTGTATTCGCCCCAGGCGGTCGCGGTACAGGAGCGGTACGGGTCCATCAACGGGCAGCAGCGCACGTTCTATTGTGGAGCCTATTGGGGATTCGGCTTTCACGAGGATGGCGTGAAGAGTGCCATGGCGGCCTGTCGAGCGCTGGAGGCCTGGGCGCAATGAGGAGCGGCGTCTATGAGGGAACGGTGCGGCATCGGCGAATGGCCCCGGTGAGCCATGTGTTTCGGTATGCCCTGTTCATGCTCTACCTGGATTTGGACGAGTTGCCGAGTCTGTTCGACGGGCGCTGGTTCTGGTCGGCCTCGCATCCGAATCTGGCCTGGTTTCGCCGAGCGGACCATGTGGGCGATGCAGGCGTGCCGCTGGATCAAAGCGTTCGCGACCTCGTCGAAACCGCTACAGGGCGGAGGCCTGCGGGACCGATCTGCCTGCTGACCCACCTGCGGTACTTTGGGTATGTCTTCAATCCCGTCAGTTTTTACTACTGCTTCGACCACGCGGATGGGCTCTTGGAAACCATTGTGGCCGAGGTGACGAACACGCCCTGGGGCGAACGGCATTGTTATGTGTTGGATCGGACTTTGGACGAGGGCCACGGCCTTCACCACCGGTATCGATTCGGAAAGCAATTCCACGTGTCGCCCTTTATGCCGATGGACGTGGACTACGATTGGCGTTTTGGCGCTCCGGGCGAGCGTCTGATGGTGCATATGGTGAATCTGCGTGATGGGCGCCGCTTCTTCGACGCGACCATGGTTCTGACACGCCGTGAACTTACGGCCGCGTCCCTCGCGCGGACCCTGGTGCAATACCCGTTCATGACCGCCAGGGTCATCGGCGCGATTCATTGGCAGGCCTTGCGGCTGTGGATGAAACACTGTCCCTTTTACCCACACCCCAAGACACGCGCCTCGCTGGCGCAGACAGGGAGGTCTTCCGGATGAACGGTCTTATGAAGACCGACTGTGCATCGGGACCGACGGAACGGAGCCTCGTCCCGCGAAGGGAATCCGGCGCTCGCGACGGCTTCTCTATCCGGCTGGCGCGGCGCATGGTTTTCGCTCGGCTCCAGTTGATCACGCAGGGGGCCCTCACCATCGTGGAGGGCGGGCAACGGACGACCTTCGGCAGCCCGACGTCGCCTTGTCCCCTCCGGCCGGTGGTCATCATCGACGACCCCGCCTGCTATCGGGACATTGCCTGGGGTGGGACCGTCGGTGCCGGAGAAAGTTACGGCCGTGGCGCATGGAGCTGCGACGATCTCACCTCGCTCGTACGGCTGTTCGTCCTGAACCGCGCCATGCTCGATGGAATGGAGCAGGGAGCCGCCCGCTTGTCGGCTCCATTCCTGAAGCTCATGCATGGTCTGAGGCGCAACACGAAGGCGGGCAGTCGGCGGAACATCGCGGCGCATTACGACCTCAGCAATGAGTTTTTCGCGCTGATGCTGGATCCGACGATGATGTATTCCTGCGGGTACTTCGTTCGTCCTGACAGTACGCTCGAAGACGCCTCTCGCGCCAAGATCGATCTCATTTGCCGCAAGCTGCATCTGTCGCCTGATGACCACCTGCTTGAAATCGGGACCGGCTGGGGTGGGCTCGCGTGTCACGCGGCTCAGACCTTTGGCTGTCGCGTCACGACGACCACGATCTCTCAGGCCCAATACGACTGGGCGCTCCGGCGTGTTCGTGACGAGGGCCTGTCCGACCGCGTGCAAGTGCTGCTGTGTGACTATCGCGACCTGCCCTCTCTCGATATGCAATTCGACAAGTTGGTGTCGGTCGAAATGATCGAAGCGATCGGGTGGCAGTATTATGGCGCGTTTTTCGACGCCTGTTGGCGGCTGCTGAAACCGGATGGTTTGATGCTCATGCAGGCCATCACGATCGACGAGCGGTATTTCGAACGGGCCAAACGGTCGGTTGATTTCATCCAGCGCGTCATTTTCCCGGGAAGTTGTATCCCTTCGGTGATAAGCCTCTGCCACGCCATGACCCGCGCATCGGATTTCAGCTTGCTGCATGTCCAGGATATCGGCGCCCATTACCCGCCGACCCTGCGCGGCTGGCGCGCGAACATTCGGCAGAACCTGAGGCGGATCCATCAACTCGGCTTTGGCCATGACTTTCTCCGCCTCTGGGATTTCTATCTGTCGTATTGCGAAGGCGGATTCCTGGAACGATCGATTTCGACGGCGCATTTGCTGTTCGCCCGCTCCGGCTGGCGACAGGACCCCATGGCAGGATGATCAAGACCCTAGGCAATGCAGTCTTCTTTCAGCTCGGATGGTGGATCGCTATCCTGAGCGCCGGCCGGGGGCAGCCCTGGTTGGCTCCCCCGGTCCTGGGGGGGCTCCTCGCAGTGAATATCTGGAATGCGTCCCAGCCTCGCGCCATGACCCTGGTGGTCCTGGTGATTGGATCTGCCGGGTTGTTGTTGGATAGCGGGCTGACAGCGTTGGGCCTGCTCCGGTTCGGTGATCACCCCTTTGCGCCTTGGCTGTGCCCACCGTGGCTCTGTGCCCTCTGGTACCTCTTTGCCACGACGTTGCACCATTCGCTCCGCTGGCTGGAGGGGCGGAGCTGGCTGGCCGCCCTCCTCGGCGGGATGGCTGGGCCGGTCAGTTATGGGGCCGGACAGGCCTTTGGGGCGCTGACGCTGGGGCCCACCGACGCCTTGGCACTTCTACTGCTGGCTTTGCTGTGGGCTGGGCTTCTGCCGCTCTTCGTGCAGACGGCCGCGCGTATCCACGGCTCCGCGGCAGCTGGCCGTCTCCGCTGAGGTGTACTGTGATCGACCTCCCGATCGGTGTACAATCGGCCCTTCCCGAATCGAGCTGGAGGGCCCAGCGGGGGGCGGAGGACTTTTTCCAGGGAGTAAGGTGAACCATGACGGTGCGAGATGAACTGATTGCCGCCTTTCACGCCACGCAGGCGTTCAAATGGGATCCCGACAAGGGGTTCAAGCTGGCTTCGGGCTTGATGAGCCCCTTTTATGTCGACTGCCGTACCCTGATGGCGTTTCCGCATGCGCGCCACCTCGTGGCTCACTTGGCCTATGAGGCGACGAAGGAGTTGCGTATTGACTGTCTGGGGGGATTGGAGATCGGGGCCATTTCGATCGCCACCTCCATTTCTGACTTTGCCTATGCCGCGGTCCCGCGCCGCGAATGGCGGACGTTTTTTGTGC
>CAADGJ010000287.1 GCA_900696505.1 uncultured Nitrosospira sp. | reverse complement strand
CGTTCCCGATCGCTAACCGATTTTGCCAGGGTACAAAATATACAACATGGCGTACGTAAACGTTCCTGTCAGGAACAAGATGCAGTAAACAATCATCGTAAACCGGCCCAGCGCCCGGTGACGCTGACCACCATCAGGCCAGATCCGCTGAATGCCCATTTCCACCGCAAACACAATCGCCACCAGGCTGAGAAATCCGAGATAGACCTCCAGCTTGCGCATGGAAAATCCGGCCGACATCACCCGCGTCCCGAAGAGGACGATCACCACGGTCAGCAGAACTCCGAAGATCAGTCCGACTTTCTTCCAGGAGGTTTGTAGCAACGACGGGCTCAGTACACGGCTTCCGCCGATGAATTGCTGAGATCGAAACCCCAACACAATCATGTAGACGGCCATGACCAGCCCGATAATGACGAGAATGATGTGAATGGTGAGCACCGGGATGAAAACATAGTCGTACAACGCTTGCGACCCGCCGAATCCTTCCTTCCCCTCGAAGGCCAGCACCCCTAATTGCCGAAACAGATAATAGGCGGTAAAAAATCCCACCATCGTAATCATGCCGCCCAGCATCAACCAATGGTGCGGATGTCCGCGATGTTGCTTCGCCTGAATCCACCCGATGATGAAGAGGCCGGTAAACAGCGTCGCCATCAATTGGCTGAGATCGGCCCCCATCGTGGCGTGGGTTCCGAAGAACCCCGGCTGTCGAAGGAATTCAAACATCGTCAACTCTGGCCGGCACTTGGCTTCACACCCTGCACCACCGCCGTCCGTTCAATCTCCTCAACCGAAACATAGCCGCCGTCATGCATCCATTGCATGGCCTCAGCCGTGCGATAACAGGCGCCCTGTTCCGTATTGACGAGAATGTGAACAGCAAAGGCAGCCGTCCAGGCCGGGCTGGTGCCGGACGCATCGAGGAACCGATCCTTGATGATCAGGCGCCCACCGGGATTCAGATGGCTGTGAATCTTCTTCACCAACGCCGCATTTGTCGCAAGGTCTTGGTAATGGAGAATGTCCGACATCAACACGACATCATAAGGGCCGCCGAGGGCATCGCGATTGAAGTCACCGGCCTTCAACGCAATTCGCCCCTCTAGACCTGCATCTTTGATCGTCCGTTCAGTCACGGGGAGAGTCGTGGCGAGATCGAATACCGTCGCTGAGAGGCTCGGATACACCTGACAAAAGGCGATGGCATTGGTGCCCGCGCCACCACCGAGATCCAGCATAGTCTTCGCCTGCCCCAGCGCGAGTCGCTTCGCCAGGTCCGGCCCACTTTGCTGGCCGATCCGGTGCAGGACAGACAGGACATTGGCGCCAAGCGCCGGATCCGTCTCAAACACATGTTGCGTGACCGGGGATCGGCCGGTTTTGATGGCCTCTTCTAACTTGCCCCAATTCCCCCATTCCGCATCGTGAAGGAGGAGCAAATGGCCGATATATTGAGGTCCGTGCTTAACGAGATGGGTCGTGGCCACAGAGGTATTGGCATACACGGCTCCGGTTTTCGTCAACAACCGGATGGCCACCAAGGCGTTGAGCAGCAACTCCAATGCACGACAATCAGCACCGAGTTTTTGAGCCACTTCTGCAGCGGAACGCCCCTGACCGTCGAGCAGGGAAAATACATCTAACTTTACGGCAGTTAAAAGGATTTTAGTCTCCCAGTAATAGCCCAACTGGAAGACTTCGGCGAGAGACAATTCGCGAGGCACAGATCCCCCACTTAGTGATTGAGGCAATTGAAGTTGGTCATCTTACCGAGTTCAGAAAGGGAAACGCAAGGCGAGGAGCGGGCAGGAACGAGTCTGACAATCGACCAATCTTGCTGGTTGCATCGCAACAAACTGAGAACGACGCATCGTCGAAATTGCGCTGACTACCTCTACTTTACTGAGGAGTCGTACGATTCAAGACAAACAAAAAGGGCAGTGGTTCAATTCGAACCACTGCCCTTTCCTCAGCAGGTTATCCCGCTAAAGTAAAACCGACTACTTAATTTCAGCCTTCAAGTTCGCCGTGCCGCCTTCGGCCACTTCGATCTCGAATTCATTCAGCTTGCCCTTGCCAACGAACGGATGCCAAACAACCACTTTGTGCTTGCCGGCAGGCACGCCCGGGATCTCGAACGAGCCATCATCCTTCACCACCGCGTGGTACGGATTCCACACCGGCAAGAAGAAGGACTGCATGAACTCGTGCTGGTCGCATTGCAACCGATAGTAGCCAGCCTTTTCGGCGCCGCCACGGAAAGTCACCGGCTTCTCCAACTTGTCACCCTTCTTGGCCAAACCGATGTTGAATCCGGTGGCCGAGGTGGAGCCCTTCACCGTGAAGCTGTGCGGATTGTGCAACACACCCTGGACAGACTTGGGATCATCAGGATCAGCGTCCTTGTTCTCAGCGCGGAAATTCTTGTTGTTCACCACGACGCCGCTGAAGGGGAGGAATTCGCAGAATTCCGCCACAACGTCCGTGCCCTTGAAACCATCCTGGAAAGCCTGATCTTCGATATCGACCACGGCCACAACCGCACCCTTCAGACCGCCGTCCTTGGCGACTTCAATGGTCTTGAGGAAGCGCTTATCGCCATCCATGAGGCTCTTGTTGGGGTTCTTGGGGCAAAACTTCGGGTTCGGGAACTTCGCGAAGGAGAACTCCTTCTGCTCGGCCTTCCCGGGATAGGTCACTTTCCCGGCGATCGTACCACCGGCAAACGCGGTGAGGGGCGCAGCCAAAAATGCCGCGGCCGCAACGCCGAATACTGCTTTCATCGCACCCTTCTTCATGTCACTGCCTCCTTGTAATGAACATTAACCGGCCAACTACTTCGTCACCACTCAATCACAAGGGCTGGTGACCAATGCCCCTTGTTGGATCGTTCTCCGCTCATGACGCAGCCGTGGAAGGACTGCGTTTAGGCCTCTGAACATTTCTCTATACTGGAATCCCACTCGCACTGTCAACTTGAAATCCCTGCGGCCTGACCTCTCATGATTTCGCTTGATTAGACGGGAATTTCGCATGGCCAATGATCCGCGCGATCGATCCGCCGACCGTTGCTCGGACGGCATCATCTTCATCATGCAATGCCGCTTTCAATATTGGCAGGACCTCTGCCCCTCCGATTTGCCCGAGGGCTCGAGCTGCGGCGATACGCGGTCGTGGAATGGAATCTTTCAGCAACCCGGCAAGGAACTCGATCGCAGGTTGCGTATTGGCGCCATGCGCCCGGCCCGCCGCTTTCCCTGCTGCCGAACGCGTTCCCGGGTCGTTGTTTTGCGCCAACTCGTACAGTGCTTCGGCGACTGACTCAAAGGGCTCCTCTACTCGCAACAGAGCCGAGACGACGGCCGCCTTAACCACGGGGTTCGGATCAGCCAGAGACTTTCGTAACGCCACCAGCGACTCTTTCACGCCTAATTCACCCAAACTGATCGCCGCTGAGGTTTTGACTGCCGGTATCTTATCATCAAGTGCCTTCTCCAAAGCGGGAATGCCCTGCACCTTGCCCAGCTCTCCCAATGCCGACGCCGCCGCGCCCCGCACGGAAGGCTGGGTATTGGTCATCGCCTCCAGGAGAATCGACAGCCCCCGCGCATCTTTCAAATCCCCCACCATTCTGAGGGCCGTGGCACGCTCTTCCGGGTTTGGAGCCGCCGCTGCCTTCTGAATCGTTTCCCACATCGCAGTCTGGCCGGTATGGTAAAGGGCCCCTGCGGCCGCGAGGCGCACAGCCGGTTGTTCGTCTTTGAGGGCTTTTTCAAGCAGCGGAATCACGGAACGGTCACCGCTTTTCCCCAACACTTTGATGACCGTGGCCTTCACCAATCCGGCTTGATCCTCTAACGCATTGCGCAAGCGCGGCGACTTCCGCCCCGCGTCCAGCTTCCCCAAAGCCTCGGCGGCCAGGGCACGCACCAAACCGGACCCATCACTCAATCCGTCCTCCAGCGCCGGGATCGTTTCGGCCGAATCGACATCTTTCAACGCCGTATACGCCGCGCCTCGCATTTGCTCTCGCATATCTTTGACGAGTGCATAGATGAACCCGAGCGACACATCTTTTAAAAGCGGCCGATCCTCCTGCTTTGACTCCTGCTCGTGCCGTTCATACTCGACCAGGGCATCCTTCGGTTTCCCAAGAAAAATCAGCGACCGAACTTTCAGCCGGCGCGTCTCCGGCTGGCTGCCTTTCTCTTTCGTGCCTTGCTCAATGATGTCCAGGGCTTCCTGATATTGCTTCTTGTCGAAGGCAGCTTGCGCGTCCTTTAACGAACCAGCATTGGCAGGAACCGGCCAGAGGCCGACCAGCGGCCCGGACACGATGACGGCGGCCAAGCACAGGTTGACGGTCCGAATCCAACGCCTCTTAGTCTGCAATCCCATGAAATCCCTTCCTGCTCGTGCCACTCACGTTCATCCTCGCTCTTGCGCATTCGGTTTCGGAACCCAGCGTTGGTACCCGGGAGGCTCTTCGAAATAATAGTCCGGTTGAGGAGAAAGCCGAAAGCGGAGATATTCGATCGACCAATCACGATCCTGGCTCACCAATTTCAACACGATGCCCGTCTCCACATCGACCCATTCATAGAACCGTTCATTCCGGCCGTTGTAATCCACCCGAACTTCGTACAGCCTGGAGGCTCGCCCGATGGTGGTGGCATCGCCGATCAACGTCCGGCGTTGTTCTCCCGGTAGGGTGGGCTGAATCGGCAGGATTTCTTCAGGTTTGATAGGGAGCGAGAGGATTTGCCGGCGCTGGGCCAGCAGAAACCACGACTCGCGTTTATCCAAACGAAGAATTTCTATACTGGAATAACCCAGTTCGGTCTTGATCGCATATTTGTACTCCAACCGAATGCGATCACTCTTGGCAAACACCTGGGCTTCGAACCGACGACCCTCCACCCGCTTTACGAGCGATGCCGAGAATTCAACGGACTGTGTGACCGACGGTACGCTAGAGGAATCTTCACCCCAAGCAGGCACGATCGACAGAAGACAGAGGCTGATGGAGAGGCACCCTCTCGAAAGCCATGGCACGATGCCGGCCCGGCCGCGATTAGTGCTGATGCTCCACCAACGGTTGAATCTCCACGGGATGCCCAAGGGATTCAAGCCCAAATCGCGGATTCTCCATTGCGCGGTACGCCGTGCGGACGCCCTTTGGTGCGGGAAGCGCTACCTTTTCAGTCGTCGTGCCATCGGGAGCGATCGTGATCGTCCGCGTCACCCCAGGACCTGACTGCGGATGCCACACGACCATTTGATAGATTCCCGGCGGCACATTCTCAATCTTGAAGGCCCCCTGGTCGTCTGTGACTGCATAGTAGGGATTATTGACGGCCATGGCCCAGCTTTCCATATAGGCGTGAAACCCGCACTGCATGTAAAACGTTCGTCGCCCTTTGTTTAAGTAGACCGGCCCCACCAAGGACTTGCCAGGAGCATGATTGTGCACGGCGCGCATATTCCCGCGCTGATGCTGATGATTGAGAATCAACGGCGTATTGAACAAGACCCGCGCTCCAGCCTCCGGCGAGGTTTCATAGCCCTGGATGTCATGCATGACGGGATCCATATTCACGACTTCCACCGCGTGCCCGTTCCGGACGATCGTGACCCATGGTTGGAACATGCAATCGCGTGCTTCGATCAAGGGGACGGACATGTCGAATGCTTTCCCCGATTCCACTCCTTCCAGCGTGACAATGGCGTTCTTCAGTCCTCCCTCGGGGGAGACAATAAAATCGCGCAGCAAACGCCATCCACTTCCGTTAGAAATCCGCCCACAGTACGTCGGGTCCGGAAAGGTGATGAGATTGAAGGCTTTGGGGTCTGGAATCCCGCCAGACAGCGTCACTGTCCCATCGACGGTGCCGCCGTGTTGCACATCGATCACCTCATAGGCCCCTACCGGCGACACGGCCACCCCAAGCCACACCAACACAGCCGCTGCGAAGGAATGAATCCTCTGAGTTAGATTCAGCATCATGACCTTCCTTGTCTGCAATTCGCGCTGCTACGGAACCTGCCTTTCTAACGTCGGGCGAATATCCACGACCTTGCCAAGGGATTCCGGTCCATAATGGGGATTATGCTCGATCTCGTGGACGCTGCGCCGGCCTTTCGGGGCCTCGAACGCGAAATCGACCGTGGACGTTCCCTTCTCCGTCACCGTCACCTTCTTCTGCAGCATCGTTCCCAAGGCCGGATGCCAGGCCACCAGCGTGTATTCGCCCGGAGGCACATCACCGAGGGTGAACGTGCCGCCATCAGTCGTCAGCGCGTAATAGGGGTTGTCGACGGCCAGGCCCCAACTTTCCATGTAGGCGTGGAATCCGCACTGCATCACGAAAATCCGCCGTCCCTTGGTCATGTGAATGGCTTCTTTCACCGGCTCGCCCGCCAGATGCTCATGGCTTTCCGCGGTGACAAAGCGCTTGTGATGGGGATTCATGGGCAGAGGCGTATTAAACAGCACACGCGGCCCGAGCTGAGACGTCTCATAGGCCTGAATGTCATGCATGACCGGGTCCATGTTCATGACCGTCACCTCGGAGCCATCTTTGACGACCGTGACAAACGGGAGAAACCGGCAGTCACGCGCCTCAATCGTCAGCGGTTCGAATTTGAACGGCTTGCCCTTGGTGGCATCAGTCAAGAGGACCACCACGTCCTTCAAACCGCTTCCGGATGTCATTGAGAACTCATCGAGAATTCTCCAGCCCGTTCCCGTCGAGATACGGCCGCAGTACACGGGATCCGGAAAGGTAATGAGGTTATATCCTTTCGGGGTCGGTTTCCCCCCGATCATGGTCACCGTGCCCGTGATATTGCCACCGTCCGTGACGGTTATTTCTTCGTAAGCCCATGATTGAGAAGAGAAAATGCTGAGAGCAGCAAGCAAAGCAATTCCGGCCGTTCGCATGTATCAATCCTCCAACGATGATGGGTTGGTCAGGAAGTCTCAGTCGAAATGATCTCGGACACCGAGCTGATCATACACAATCCCCATCTCATAACAAAAGGGGGGAGCCCTTTCAGGCTCCCCCCTTTCTCACCTCGCGTGAGATTGACCTGCTTACTTCGACGCGACAGGCATCGCGTGCGCAGCAGGCTGCTCGACTTCGGCACTCTTGGCTCCCGCACCGGCGCCGGTCAAAGGCAACAGTCTGGTATCGCCTGCCGGCAACACCCGCACATAGCCCCACTGACCGGACTGCGAGTATGGCAACCGCTGGTTGCTATACACATAGTCGCCGGGCATCCGATACATTCCACCCGCTGAGGGCAGGAAGGCATCGATCGTCTCGGAACCGGAGAATTCCACGACACTGATCAGGTCAGCGCCACGCATGAACGGCTCGATCGGCCATTCGTGCTTCTCCACGCTGAACATGCCGTTTTGCTCATTGCTTACACCCAGCACATGGATACGCACCGGATCTCCCGCATGCGCCTCGATGAGTGGGGTGGCCGGATCTTCCGGCTTATCCGCCTTGCAAGGCTGGAAGACCTTGCCCAGCGAACAACCCTGCTCTTCACGGAACTTGTATGGTTCCGACCGGTAATTGACGCCGGTCAAACCCGCCACGTTCTGCACATAGGGCATGAAGCTCGTGCCGATGATGTTGTCTTCGTCCTGGAAGAACAACGCCACGTCACGATAATTCGCCCGCAGTTCATTGCCCGGCACCGAATGATCGATGATGACATCGGCTGCCCAGGCATTCTTGTTCGACAGATCCGCGCCGGTCTTGGGATCACGATACTTGGATCCCTTGGGACCGACGACGACGGCACCGAACAACCCGTTGCGCGGATTGGTCATCACATTGCCCCAATCCCACACCAGCGAGGTGGTTTCGCCGTTAAACGGATCCGCGTAATACGTGTAGTCACGCTCGCCTCCCGGAGCCACGGTCTGGTCTCCCGGGTTGTTCCCTACGTTCGCGCCCATGGAATCCTTCGGATCGAAGGCCAGGCCGATTGCAGAGAAGGAGGCTTTGCTGTCCTTCATTTTGTTCTTCAAGTGCACCTTGACGCAGTCACCGCTGTTCACGCGAAGCGTCAGCGGCATCGGATGCGCGCCGGCGGCGACCTTGGCAGTGTCCTCTTCCAATGCGTAGATCTTGGCTTCCGCATTGGTCATGAGGATCCGTCGTTCAAAGTCCACTTCGATGGATTCCGGTGCCTTGGCATTGAACTTCATGCCGGCATAGTCCATCGCCACCACGTTGAACTGTTTCACAGGAGCGTCAGCCGGACAGACCGGCAGAGGCTTCGGCATCTCCCCTTTATTCGAGAAGCCCGCGGGCAACTTCTTCAAATCAGCATGCTCTTTATCCAAGACCCGGATGATGCCCCAGCCACCCTCGGAGAACTTCGAGGACCGGCCGTTGAAGTGAAGGTAATCACCGGCTTGATGCCGAGATCCACCTGCTTCCGGCACCACAAGGTCATACCGCTCCGCGATACCGATATGAATCGAATTCTTCCGGTTCGCATCCGCGGCATACCGCTCGGTCCAGAACGTGTGGCCGGACAGGGTCCAGACCATCGACTCGTTCATGAGGGTATGCAACAGACGGAACACCATCGTGTCACCGACATAGGCGCGCAAGGTGGGCGTGTACGGATCGCCGTGCACCTGGCTGCTGAAGATCTGTGACGCATCCGGATTTGTCGCCAATCGCTGCGCGATCGGCGCCGCCCGGAAGTTCAATCCGCTGCCAGTGGTGTGCGTGCCACCATTCAGAAACGGCATCGGCGTCATGTAGATCTTCTCGGGCATCATGAAGGACACGGTCTTTCCTGCCTCGAGCGCCACTTCAATCGGCTGCCCGGGAGGATTGCCCGCCGTCACGACGTTGACGGTGTGCGGCACGGTGTCGTGCACTTGCACCATCCACTCACGGAAGCTGTTGTTCACGCCGTGACCAACCGGCTCATTCGTGTGAATGTCCGCGATCGGTCCGCTACGAATCAACTTTCCAGTCTTTGGATCATGATAGGTGGATCCGACCGGCTCGGCGATGAAGGTGCCGAAGCCGCCGTGCGGCCAAGTGGTCGCACCGAACGCGTGGTCGTGCCAGAACACGGTCCCCACGTCCGCATCGACCCAGAACCGCTGACGCACGAACTCGACCGTGACGATATCATTGGCCGGGTGATCGTTCTTCAACCCCTTGGCCAGGGTGATCGTATTGCCGTTGATGGCCTTGATGCGGGAGATTTCATTCCCCTTCACATTGTCGGCACCCACGAGCAGCAATGTCCCGACATGGAACTGCTTTGCATTCTTGACTGTGATCGTGTTCGCGCCCTTCTTCGCGGCGGCGGTCACGACCGTGTTCATCGGAACAGGCAACCCCTTCGCATTCTTCTTTTCCAGCATCGTGAACGGACGCACCGACTGTTCGTATGAGAAGCCGGTGATCACGCCGTCTGACGCCTGGTTGTCGAATTGCAGGAAGTGCCAGTGGGTGTGGATCTTCGACGACTGGAAGTTCGTGTAGTCGTCGTCGTCCCACTCGCTGGTCAAGGTCCAATCCACGCAATCATAGATGTTGCCGCGGACGACCAGCGGATACTTCAAATCATCGTTCTTACGAATTTCAGCTTCTTCTTCATGCAAGACGTAGATCAAGCCGTTCGGATCGATGACCGGCGGCTCTTTCCCCGTCTTCTTAGCAATGGTGATGGGCAGCTTGATGAAGTGGACATTGTAGTGCTTCCGACCGGCATTCTCCGGACAGAGGCTCCAGTTGCCGTTCTCACCAGGCAACGCCTGATCGACACTCTCCTCACCGTTGGCGTCACGGCGGATCATCTCCAACCAGGGCGCGCCCACGTGATTCGGGGAGAACATGACCCGTCGCCCGAAATGCGGCGTGAGGTGAGGCCATGCCACTTTACCGGTCAGCGGCTCGAACGTGATCGGGTGCCGCTTGCCCGGATGGGTGGACTTATACTTCGGATTATCAATGGTGCTCTCCGGTTCGCTCAATGCACGAGTGCCTTCCCAGGCCCAATCCAACACCGTGGCATCGTAGGAAACGGTCTGCCCCTTTTCGTCGTTCTTGTGTCCCGGCTTGCCCATCGTCGGGAGCTGCATCTCAACCCAATCCTTGATCGTGACGACCGCTGGATTGGATTTCCAATCGCTCTTGCCCTTCTCGACGATCTTGAAGGACTTGCCGAACCAATCCACGGTCTGCCCGACTAACTTGTCTGAGGTGATCGGACCCCTGATGCGGCCCTTTCGATCAGGCAACTCGCGCAGATCAGGCATGACGTCATTGCGCATGTCACCCTGCTGCAGCGTGTTGTACACCCGCCAGTATCCCCACATGCCCGCCACATAATGGTGGGCCACATGGCAATGGAACAAGAAGTCACCGGCCAACTGCTGGCACAAGCCGGAGCCGCACTCGGTCTCGAGGTCCAAGGCTTCTGACGGCCCGATGACTTCGACGTCGACGCGGTCCGTCTTGGCACGGATCACCGGATATTTAACCGGTCCGTTTCCGGCGGTCGTCCACAAATTCATGTCATCGATGGCGCGCGGGCTGCGCGGCCAGCGGATGGTGCCGCCATGCGGATGGTGGCTATGGAACACTTCCGATCCACCATGGACGAGGCGGAACTTCGCCGGATCGCCCATGTAGGAACGCGGAATCGTAGGCGATGGATCACCGAAGGTGTACGAGCTATATCCCATCGACTCGTCTTCGAAGCCGAAGTACTCGTGCTGCACGTGCATGTTATTGATGCCGAAGGGCTCGCTGCGATAGTTGATCGCGCGGCCACCCGGACGGTAGGCATCCGTCAACGGGTCACGCTGAGGGAGGAAGTCGCCCTTCTTATTGACGGGGCGGAAGGCCTCGTCACCGACTTCGTGGTAGTACAACACGAACTCGCGGAAATCCGGACCGGTGCCGTTCCGGATGATGACCTGCCACCCGCTCGCGGTCGGGGTCGCATCGCCGGTACCCAAGGCTTCCAGGTACTCAGATCCACGGGGTTCGACCACGAACGACCCGAAGAGACCCATCACGGTCAATTCTCGGTCATTGGCGAACGTATGGAACTGCCGGACACCTTCCTGCGTGCTCGGGTGAATGTACCACTCGAACTCGCCGCTCTTGTCCTTCTGGACGATGCTGTCGGAATTCGTCGTGGCGGCCGCCGCACCGGTGGCGCTAACCACCATGCTGGAGCCATGGATATGAAGGCTGACGTCTTCACCACCCTCTAACTTGTTGGTCAGCTTGATCTTGACGCAGTCACCCTGGTTGCCGCGAATCGTCAGCGGCTGAATCCACTGGGCCTGTACGCCGGGAATCACCGCACCAGGATCAAACCCTTCCTTGTCGCGGGCTTCCCGATTCTTCGTCTCCTCCGCCCGGACCTTGTCGAGGTTTTCATCCAGCGTGTACATGTAGCCGGGATAAAAATCGAGCCACTGGTTGAGTGTGATCTCGACGTTGATCGCCGACACATTATATTGCCGGACCGGCGCAGTGGCGGGGCACTTCCCGCCATTCGTCATTGCCACTGGCTCCACTCGCGGGTCAGAC
This sequence comes from uncultured Nitrosospira sp., assembly GCA_900696505.1. Taxonomy (GTDB): domain Bacteria; phylum Nitrospirota; class Nitrospiria; order Nitrospirales; family Nitrospiraceae; genus Nitrospira_A. Next base: position 1,797 of record CAADGJ010000287.1, on the reverse strand, counting down.
ATCAGGAGAAGGTCCTGACCGCCCGCCCCATATTGGTGCATCATGGTCTGGGTATTGAACATACCCGTGTTGACCGCTTGCGCCTGCGGATCATTGGTCAAATGCTCCATGACCCGCTGGTGCTGCTGCTCGACCATCGCAGACCGCTCCGGCTTTCCAGCCATGGCGTCTTCGACGATCGTTTGCCCTTTCAACTTCTCCGCCCACGACGGGAGTTGATGGGACATTGCTGTTTGTTGAGGCACCGCATGATCCGCGTGCAGCTGACTTTCAGCCGACGCGGCTAGCGGCAGGCACACAAGCGCGCCGCCAGCAATGACGCTGAGGGCGCGCGATGTGACGCGAGTGAACCACTGACAATCCATGGACCGGCCTCCTTGGATAGAGTTTGGATAGAAACTGATGTAAATGTTGAGCGCTTACGAACTAGAACATGACAACCTCGATAAAAAGCGACTCGTTCTGGTTGTAATCCTGCGGTTTCACGCCCGCAAGGCACTCCCCTGAGACAAGGGCCGGAGATTACTGAACTCACCCGTCTCTGTCAACCCCCTTGCCCCCGTCGCGAGGGCGAGTGTTACCTACGCCCTCAGTGATTAACACGCCTTCTCTGTATCAGTCTGGCACCATGAGACATCGGAAGGCCACAATTGAACTTCGGTCGATGACTCAGCGGGAATCGTCACGCTCCATTGTCTCTTTTCCGCCAGTTGAGGCATAATGTCGCATGATCTTGAAACGCTGGCTTGTTGGCCTGCCACTCAAGACGAAGGAAGCCGCTCACGAACGCCTTTCTAAGCGACTCGCCCTAGCCGTCTTTTCCTCTGATGCCTTATCTTCAGTGGCCTACGCCACGGAAGAGATTCTGCTCGTCCTCACCCTGGCCGGGACGGCCATGGTCGGCTATTCCATCCCGCTCAGCCTTTCGATTATCGGTCTGCTGGTCATTCTGACCATGTCGTACCGCCAGATCATCTTTGAATATCCGGAGGGTGGCGGCGCCTACATCGTCGGCAAGTCCAACCTTGGAGAATGGCCCGGCCTCGTTGCGGCCGGCGCGCTCATGATTGACTATGTGTTGACGGTCGCGGTCAGCGTCGCGGCCGGCATCGCGGCGCTCACGTCTGCCTTCCCTGACCTGCTTGCGCATAGGGAGGCCCTTTGCGTAGCGGCGATCCTCCTGGTCACCGTCGTCAATCTGCGCGGCGTCCGTGAGTCCGGACAGTTTTTTGCCGTCCCCACTTATATTTTTATCGGCACACTCACAGCCATGCTCGGCGTGGGCGCTATTCAAATCCTGCTCGGCCACGCGACCAGGATCGAACCGCTGCCAAGCCTGACTCCGACCGAACCATTGACGCTGTTTCTCCTCCTGCGCGCCTTTTCGTCCGGCTGTACGGCGCTGACCGGCGTTGAAGTGATTTCGAACGGCGTTTCCGCGTTTAAGAAACCGGAGGCCAAAAACGCCGCCTTCACCATGATCGGTATGGCCGTGATTCTCGGAACGCTGTTCATCGGCATCAGCGCCATGGCCTACTACTTCGGCATTGTGCCGAAAAGCGACGAGACCGTCGTCTCTCAGATCGCGCGCGCCACTTTCGGAACCGGCCTGCTGTATTTCCTCGTCCAGGCCTCAACCATGACCATTTTGATCCTGGCTGCCAACAGCAGCTTCAACGGATTTCCCCGTCTGGCTTCGATTCTGGCTCGTGACAGCTACATGCCGCATCAAATGTCCATGATGGGCGATCGGCTCGTGTTCTCCAACGGCGTGATCATTCTCGGCGTGTTTTCCTG
>CAADGJ010000286.1 GCA_900696505.1 uncultured Nitrosospira sp. | reverse complement strand
GTAGTTTGCGAGAGCGTCGACACCGTGCTTCCTCCTCGACAGTAACGTTCCGGCATACGAGGACAGCGAGCGAAGGGTCGAGCCGGTGAAGCGACTCGTTACAGGACCGCGTCCGTCAAGACGTTGCGAATGATGGCATCCGCAACTTTTTTGCCGTCGACGTTATAGGTGCCCCCTTCGACTGACTGCTGGATCTGGCCGACTCTGGCGTCACGCTCGTGATCCGGCTGTTCCGCCGCGGCCCTCAGACGTTGGAGTTCCTTGGCCCGCTCGGAAATCTGTACGCGGTCTTGCGACGGCGTGGTCTGAGATGCGTTTTTCTTGTTCTGTGTCCGGTCAGTCTCCTGAACGCCTAAGAGAATTTTCGCGAGATCTGCGGCCCGGCCATTATGAGAGATCTCCATGACTGCTTCTCCTCCCCTTTGCAGGGTGTTCCGTAGGCTTTCCCCTAGTCGAGTACTCTATCGGCGGGGCCGGCCAGGAACTTTAGGAGAACCGGTCGATTTATTTGTTTTTTTCGACGTAGGCATCCACGAAGGCCGTAAGGCCAATGCCTCCCGCCTGTGTCGCCAGCTTAGCAATCTCCTGGTCGTAGAAGGAGTACCAGACCTGCTCCCCCTTCCTGTCCAGTAGGCCTTTCGGCACTGTTTCCCTCATTTTTCCAATAAGATAGGAAATGAAGTAGGCTTCGAACTCCTGTCCGGCCTTATGCATCGCTTCAGTGGATTTCTGCCCTGCCTTCTCCTGGCCCTGGACTCGCTCGAGGCCTGCGGGCTGAGTCGCATTCATCTGGGCCAGATCAAGCTGGCCGCTCAACAGATTCTTGATGTCCATGCTGGTCCAGGCCTTTCTTACACGATCTCAAGATTCGCTTGAAGTGCTCCGGCCGCGCGCAGCGCCGACAGAATCGCGACCAGGTCACGTGGTGTGACGCCGACGGCATTGAGGGCCCGCACGACTTCTCCAAGGGTAACGGTCTGGTCCACGACGATTAGCCGGGACTGCTCTTCGGCCACATCGGTCTGCACATCCGGCGTGACTGTGGTCTGGCCTTGGGTGGAGCCGATCAAGGGCGCCGGAGGTTGCGAGACGTTGAGGGTATTCTTCACGGAAATGGTGAGATTGCCATGCGAGATGGCGCAGGTAGAGAGGCGGACATGTTCACCCAGCACCACCGTACCGGTGCGTTCATTGACCACCACCTTAGCCGCCACATCCACACTCACATCCAATCCTTCCATCGTCGCGATATATTCCACCACCCTCCCCTGAAAGGTCGACGGCAGCGTGGTCTTGACGAGGCCTGCATTGACCGGGACGGCAGTTCCTTTTCCAAACGTCCCGTCGATGGCCTCGGCGGTGCGAATGGCGGTCGTGAAATCAGGATGCCGCAGGAGAACCGACACCGTATCCCACTGGTCGATATCGACAACCAATTCCTTTTCGACGATAGCCCCGGCCGGCACGACACCTGCGGCCTGATGATTCTTGGTGACTGTGGCGCCGCCCGCGCCGCCGGTCCCTCCCAAAAATCCGCCGATGGACACAGGACCCTGCGCGACCGCAAACACTTGCTGGTTCGGCGCCTTCAACGGCGTGAGGAGCAACGTGCCGCCTTGGAGGCTCTTGGCGTTCGCCATGGAAGATACAATCGCATCAAGTGTCATGCCCGGTTTGACGAACGGGGGAAGCTTGGCCGTGACCATCACCGATGCGATGTTTCGCGTGAGCAACTGAATCGGATCAATGACCAGATTGATGCCCATCTTGTTCAACATGGACATCATGGCCTGAATCGTGAACTGACCGCCGATGACCTGATCGCCGGTACGATCGAGACCAACGACCAGTCCATATCCGATCAATTGGTTTTCCCGTACGCCTTCAATCGTGGCGACGTCTTTGACGCGGACAGCGTGGGCGAGCGAGGCGCTGAAGAAGGAAATGGTCAGGAACGCCAGCATGCCCACCGCGGTGCGGCGAAACCAGGGACTCATCTGCTGTCGAGGTTCCGAGACTGGAGCCGGTTTGGGAGGCGGCGGCGTCCATGGACGTGCCAGAAGCTCTGGATCCACCGAGGGCGTCCGAAGGACGCCGCTCGACAGCATGAGACGAAAACACTGCATAATCATCGCCCGTTGTTGTTTGCGTGGCTTCGTCATAATGACTCCTGTCTCGCTCCTGTCGGTCCTACTGCCCGGTCATTAGAAGGGATAGACCCAATCCAGAATCCTGACGAACCAGCCAGGCCGCTGCACATCGTCCACCACTCCCAGGCCGGAATATTCGATTTTCGCATCGGCAATGGCGCTCGATTGCACCGTATTCTTGGTGTTGACGTCGACCCGGCGGACGATACCGGCGATCGTCATGATCTGCCGCTCCGAGTTCACGGTGACTTCGCGCCGTCCTTCGATTCGCAAATCGCCGTTGGGCAGCACTTCGGTCACAATGGCTGAGATGGTGCCGGTCAACGTGTCTTCGCGATTGGTGGCGCCTTTGCCGCCGAACTTGTTTTTGGCGCTGGCGTCGATGCCGAATCCCCGCTTGGCTTCTCCACCGAGTCGGATACCCGGAAGGCCGAGATACCCCATGCCTGTGCCGCCGAGTCCATTGGACACTGTCGAATCCTTTTCCGCGCTGGTGTCGGCGCTCTTCGATCCCTTGTGTTTCTCGGAGATCAGAATCGTGATGATGTCCCCGGCACGCATGGCACGCAGATCTTCATACAGATAGGCCCGCCCGTTCTCCTCCTGCCACAGCGAGCCGGTCGTCTTGGGCGGCGGCATTTTGGCCAACTCCGCTTTCGCGGGCTTCGCGGCAGACGAACTCGAACAGCCTGGCAGGGCGCAGAGCGCAAGCCCGCAGAGGATCAATCCGATCGTCTGATGCCTTGTGGATGATGGGTTAGAAGCTGACACGGACCACCCCCGGACCGACCACGGTCGCTCGTAGATCCTTGCCCGAATCGACATTGGACACCGTGATGGTTTGACCTAGTTCACCGTGCGACTTCGTCACACCTACGGTCTGAATCGAGAGTCCCCCCTGCCGGGCTTCGATCGTCACCCGATCGCCCTTATGCACCGCAAACGGGCGACGGAGGGAGGTCAGCCGAATCGCGTTTTGGGGCGGCAGCGGGCGGATCGCCGCTTTGCCGACGACGTCTGACGGATTCATGGCGAACGGTTGCTTCAGGTCGTACAGCACGAGACGTTCGGTCGCCACGTCGTCCGCAGCGATTTCCTCATCGACCTTAATCGAACGAACCGGGACTACCACTTCCACGATGGCAGCGACATCGGCTGTGGCTTCGACGGTTTTGATAAAGCGGCCGTTGACGGTCAGGTGAATCTGGAACACCCGCCGGCCGAGCGGCTCGTCGGAATGATTCGCGCTGACTTGCAGATCCATCGTGCCGGAAGGCACCACGATCGGCTGTTGGGGATCGCCCAGCGCCACCTGGCAATCGACCGCGCGTCCGGCGAGTTCACGCTTGACGAAGTCGCGGATGACTCCGCGAATCTGTTCCGGATAAATCGTGCGTTTTCCGCGAGCCAGTGGAAGACTGTGCGCACCCTGCACGAGGGCTTCATGCACCCGGAACAGAGGCCGAATCGGAGCCCGCTCCCCTGCCATTGCAGGAAGGACGGCGCTGGCCAACAGGCTCATGGTTGCCACAGAGATAAGGCCGGCTCGATTCACAGGTTTCACCCCTGGTTCAAGGTACGGCGCCGATTACCGGCGCAGGTTATTCGCGATCTGCATCATTTCGTCGGACGCTTGGATCGTCTTCGAGTTAATCTCGTAACTGCGCTGGGCGATGATCATGTTGACCATCTCTTCCGCCAGATTGACGTTCGAACTTTCCAGAAAGCCCTGCTGCAACGTGCCGAAGCCGGTGGAAAATCCGCCGGTTCCCTGCTGCGCCGGTCCCGACGCGAAACTATCGAGGAACAAATTGCCGCCCATCGCGACAAGACCGGAGGGGTTGTCGAAACGCACGAGCTGAATCTGTCCCACCTGCGACGCCTGGGTCACACCGGGGAGCAAGACGGAGACGGTGCCGTCCTGGCCGATATCGATTTTGAGGGCGCCGGAAGGGATGGTAATGACGGGGGTCAGCTGATCGCCGTCGCCGGTGACCAGATTGCCGACGTTATCGCGCTTGAAGGATCCGTTTCGCGTATACATGATCGTGCCGTCCGGACGCGCAACTTGGAAAAATCCTGCGCCGTCGATGGCCAGATCGAGGTCGTTGCTCGTCTGCCGCATGTTGCCCTGCATCCATTCCTTGGCAACCGTAATGGGACGGACGCCGCCGCCGACCTGTACGCCCACGGGAAACACGCCGACGTTCGACGCGTTCGTTCCGGGCAACCGTTGAATCTGATACAGCAGGTCGCCGAATTCCGCACGGCTGCGCTTGAACGCATTCGTGTTCACGTTGGCCAGGTTGTTGGCGATCGTGTCGACATTGAGTTGCTGGGCCGTCATTCCGGTCGCGGCCGTCCACATTGCACGAATCATACAACTCCTCCTATTGCACCCGGCCGAGATCCTGGATGGCCGTATCCGTCATATGGTCCAGCGTCTGAATGAGCTTCTGCGCCGATTCATAACTCCGCATGCCCTGAATCATCTTCACCATTTCGCTCAACGAATTGACGTTCGATTCTTCGATATGGCCGGACTGGAGCTGCGGTTTCTTTGACACGCTGGGCTTCCCGCCGGTGAACAAGCCTTCCGCGAATTTCTGCGGCATCTCGTTCGGGGGAAATTCGACGACCTTGATCGTGCCGATCGCGTTCCCATCGACTTGGATTCCGCCCTCGGCGTTGATCTGAATGTTGCCGGGCGGCACTTTGATTTCGCCCTTCGTGCCCATGACCGGATGTCCCAGATTGGTGACCAAACGTCGTTGGCCATCGAGGGAGAAAATGCCGTTGCGGGTATAGCGCACGCCGTCAGGCGTCTTGACCTCAAAAAATCCGTCGGTCTGAATGGCCAGGTCGAGCGGATTGCCGGTGATGCGGATCCGTCCCGGCTCGAAGGTCGTACGCATGCCGTTTGCTTCGGTAAACACGCGCTCGGTGGGGCCGGCCGGTCTGGTTGATATCGTCGAGGTGATGCCGCTGGATGCGGCTCCCATACCCACCGACCCGCCACGGGCCAGGAGGCCGCGAAACCCCTGTTGGTCCTGTTTGAATCCGGCTGTATTGACGTTCGCCAAATTGTTGGCGAATACCTGGAGCTGTTTTTC
>CAADGJ010000285.1 GCA_900696505.1 uncultured Nitrosospira sp. | reverse complement strand
GCCATAGGTTTTCGCCAGCTCAACTCCGACATCGACGGCTGTATTGGAATGGTCGGAATTATCGACCGGGATATAGATCGTCTTGTACATCGAAACGCCTCCTAGGCAAACACTCTATAGGGGGATGAGATCAGAGAACCGCCAAGAATTCAAACGGTTGAATGGAAATTTACCCCAAAAGAAGCGGCATGATAGCACCGTGTTCTCGGGGATTGCAAGCAAACCGACGGTGGTCAAAGGGTCTGTGGATAGTCGCTAACTCGTTGGACTCACAGCCGTCTTTTCCGTTGCGGCGGCTGTTGGTTGCGCGGGGCGGCGTGATCGAAGGATCTCTTCCAACGTCAAGAGCGCTTCACGTCCCGAGTTATTCTGAATCCCCCGAATGAGATTCGCATCGGCATAATGAGCCTGGTCCGGCTTCGCTCCGGCGGGGGGTGTTTGAGAAAGGGATCCGGTCCATGTGCGAGGATCGCGGCTGCCCTCTTTCTGTTCCCAGGCGGTCAGGCAAGCTTTGGCGATGATTTTGTTGAGCGGGGCCGGGTTGTAAAGCAGTTTACGAATGCTGGTCGGCGTCAACATGAGGGGGTTATATCCGGCTGAAAGGTAGCCTTCTTCCAGCAGCCGGTGTTCCAGATCCGTATTGGGCTGGATACCGAGGAAGAACATCAGCGGGAACACACGCTCTTCACCTAAAATTGACGCGACTTTTTTGTAGGACTCTACGCTCTGAAGCAGACTTTCTTCCGTCTCCTTCGGAGAGTTCAGCGAGTAATTCAGGATCACTTTCCCTTTGAAGCCGGCTTCGGCCAGATACCGGCATCCGTCATACAGGCGTTCGAGTTTGAAGCCCATGTGGAGATTGTTGAGCACCTCCTGCGATCCGGAGGTAATGGCGACTTCTAAATCTCCGACGCCCGATCGCACCATCAATTTGGCCAGCTCAGGAGTGATCAGCGAGGTGCGGATATAGCCCGACCACTCAATCTCCAGCTTTTCGCTCAGGATTCGTTCAAGAATCTCTGTGCATTGAGGATAGGCTTCCTTGCCCGTGATGAACTGGGCATCGGTGAACCAGAATCGACGGGCGCCCCACTGATGATAGTGCTGAGAGATATCTTTGACGACCATTTCCGGTGGCCGATACCGCACCCGTTTCCCCTCGATGTAAGGATAGAGACAGAAAGCACAATCATAGGGGCAGCCGCGTTTTGTCTGGACGCCGATCGATTCATCCATGTACGAAGCGTGCTGGGGAAAAATAGACGTGAGGTAGGGCAGATCGACCGTCAATGCGTCCAGCAAGGCCGGGGAGCCCTGATTTCCCTTGCGCGTCTGTTTGCCTTCTCGGATGATATAGCGTTCGTTTTCAAGCGATTCGCCGTTGACCACCTTGAGGATTGCGTCTTCCCCCTCGCCGAGGATTCCAATGGTCCCTTCCGGGAGCTTCTCGATCAATTGATCGGCAAACGCCGTGAACGCTCCGCCGCCGATCATGATCTGGGTCTTGGGAAATTCCTTCCGGATCAACCAGGGATACGACAGGTTCGCGCGAATGTGGCTGTAATACCGGTAGAGCTGCTTCAAGCCGGCGAATGACGCGGCCACCCGCTTGATCGGATTGCTGGCGAAGTAAAAATTGAAGGCGTGCTCCAGCGAGGCGTCTCCTTCGTGGGGGGAGAAAATCTGAATGTCCCGCCACGAAAAACAGACCAGATCCGGCTTGAGCTCCAGCGCGGCATCGCGGATGGCTTGCGTCCGTTGCGATTCGGAAAACAGCGACAGATCGAGAATGCGCTGTCGCACCTCGGGTTTCCGGCGATGGATAAAGTCTGCCAGGTAGGTCACGCCGATCGGGTAGACCTTTTTGCAGGGGAGAAAAATGTAGAGGATGGAATTCATCAGCTGTCAGCCGTCAGCTCGTAGCCATCAGCCTGTGCTGAGAGCCGAAAGCTGATCGCGTGGTTATTATTTGGTTGCCACGTGGATGGCGACGATGCCTCCGGTGAGGTTCCGGTATTCCACTTCGCGGAAACCAGCCTCCCTCAGCAGTGTGGCCAACCGCTCTTGATCGGGGAAAGTCCTGATCGAGGCCGGCAGGTATTCATAGACGCCGGTCCGATCACGCGCCACCCTGGTGCCGATCCACGGGAGCAGGCGAAACGAATACCAATCATAGAGCGCACGTAACCAGCCATAGGCCGGCCGGGAAAACTCCAGGCATACGAAACGGCCGCCAGGTCGGAGAACCCGCCGGATTTCCGTGAACGCCTGGGTCAGGTTGCCCACATTGCGCATGCAGAAGCCGGTCGTCACTGCATGGAACGTATTATCGGGAAAGCCCAGCTGCTCCGCATTGGCCTGCAGGCAGGTAATGCGGTCGAGGAGCCCTCTCCCCGACACTTTGCGGAGCCCTTCGGCTAGCATGGCATGATTTAAGTCGGAGGCCACCACATGGCCCTGTTCGCCCATTTTGGGTTCGATCAGCAGGGCGAGATCTGCCGTTCCGGCGCCGATGTCGAGTGCACGGCCGTTCGTTACGGTCGGCACATACGAAGCCGTGAGGCGTTTCCAATGGTGATGGAGACCGAAGCTGAGCAGGGTATTGTTGAGGTCGTAGACGCCCGCGATCGCGGTGAACATGCGCTGGACGGCCTGTTCACGAGCCTGGCCGGACCAGGTTGAGACGGCTTTCGCCGCCGGTTCGGTTATCGGAGATTGTTCTGCCCGCACCATGGGAGGGTGGTAGCACCCGCTTTTGCCCGTTGTCAAGGTCGCGGGTCTGTGCGGACGGAGATCGAAATCGATTGGCTCGCCGGGGTGCCGGCGTTAGGCGGCGGCGCGGGTCTCGCTCTTCGGGGCCGACCCTTTCCACTGGCCGACTTCCAGGCTTTCCAGCCAATCGAGCAGTTTGCCGACGTTCTCTCCTTCGAAAATCGATCCATGCTGTGGGCAGATCGTCTTGGGCTTGATGGCACGCACCCGTTGGACCCATCCACGGAGTGCCGTGGTAGAGGGCATCCAGCGGAGATGGAACCCCCGCATGTACTGGATGTGCTGCTCGAAATCCGTCACAAGCAGGCTGGCATGGTGATCCGGGACAAGGGCGCCGCCGATGTCGCCCGAGAACAAGATGCCTGCACTAGGGTCGTAGAGAGAGAAGTTGCCGGAGGAGTGGCAATAATGGGCTGGAACGGCTTCCATTTCAGGACCTTCCTCGCCGATCTTGATGCGCATGCCGTCGTCGGGAATCGGGTTTAACGTGATAACGGCGCCGGTGCTGAAATGGCTGACAAAGCCGGTCCAGAGCCAGGAGCAATAGGTCTTGATCGCCGGATTCAGGTCGAGCCACATGGCGAGCGAGGAGCAGATGTCCGGGTCCTGGTGGCTGGCAAAGATCACCTTGATATCCTGCATGCGGACATACTTCGCTAATTCGGCCAGAACCTGGGGGAAAATCTGAATGCCTCCCGGGTCCAGCAGCATGGCATGGCCGCGATGGATGATCACATATTCGTTGGTGTCGATGACGTGGTCATCCTTTTCGGGGTCACGGCCGATGACGACCCACTGATGATCGTCTTTATTGAACAACACCTTACTTTGCATAGGTATGCCCTTTCAGCAGCAGTCCAAGGAGCTCTTGCCCATGTTCGATGGCATCCTTCATCGCGCGGGTCTTGTTATCGAGGTCGTCGACGACCCGGCTGATTTCGGCTGCCAGATTTTTGAAGTTGGCCTCCGCCTCCGCCAGACCGGCGGCTTCAGAAGAGATGCAGAACGCCATATAGCGCGCCGTGAGTCCGATCATTTTCAGCCCGTTCAGCGCCTGATGCGTTTCCCCCAGACACCGCAGCGCCTCCTTCAGCCGTTCCTGTAACTCAGTGAGGTTCGCCTGGCAATGATGCACCAGATACAAGCGGTTCTCCCGCTCCAGGCCCCCCACTGCTGTGAAGGCGGGATGTTGCGTCAATTGGGTCACGTCGGCGGCAGTGGTAAAGCGAAGGTGCGAGAGGGTTTCCAAGCTCTTGGACTTGGAAGATGGCTCCCCCTGCGTCATCGCCGAAAGCAGACTGGCAATCAATTGGTGGTATCGCCAGACAATGTTTGAACTGCTGGCGGTCACCTTGGCCAGCCCGGCACAGAGATGCTCCAGGGCTTCCACTTCCGGCCGGATTTCCTTAGGGGTGTTGTTCAGGATCTCAACCAGCGCCAGCATGGGCCGGCCTTTGCCCCCAGGGATTTTGGCCGCTTGCACCACGCCATTATTCGCGAGAATTTGCATGGACAGCGACAGTTGTTGGAGAGAGCGGCCCACGTTGAGGATATCGACGGTGATCCCGAACAGTTGATTGATGTTGCGTTTGAAGAGGCTCAGCACGTCATGCATGGCGGCCATCGAAATCGGGGTGGTTGTGGATCGGGGCGAAGGTTCCCGCAGTTCCGTATCGGCACATTCGTGGAAAACTAAAATGCCATCGTTCGATGCTGGAACACCGCGTCGACATTTTGACGGTCCTCCCGGTCTCGGCGTCAACATCACCGCAGTCGGATGCCAAGCCTCGTTGCGCGGCGTGATATAATCCCGCGCTTATGAGCAATTCCATCATCATCAAAGGGGCGCGTGAACATAACCTGAAGAATCTCGATGTCGAGATTCCACGGGATAAGCTGGTCGTGATGACCGGCCTGAGCGGGTCGGGGAAATCTTCCCTGGCCTTCGACACGATCTATGCGGAAGGGCAGCGGCGGTATGTCGAGTCGTTGTCCGCCTATGCCCGGCAATTTCTCGAACAGATGGGGAAGCCCGCTGTGGACTCCATCGAAGGGTTGTCCCCGGCGATCTCGATCGAGCAGAAGAGCACCAGTCACAATCCCCGGTCCACCGTCGGAACCGTCACCGAAATCTACGACTATTTGCGTCTGCTGTATGCCCGTGTCGGCCACCCGTTCTGTTTCCAATGCGGACAGGAGATTACCGCGCAGACGGTGCAGCAAATGGTGGATGCCATCTGCGAACTGCCCGAAGGATCCAAGTTCCAGATCCTTTCTCCTATCGTGCGCGGAAGAAAAGGGGAATATCGCAAAGAACTGTTAGAGATGCGCAAGGCCGGATACGTGCGCGCCAGGATCAACGGCGAGATGATCGATCTGGGCGACGACATCATCCTCGACAAGCAGAAGAAGCACACCATCGAAATCGTCGTCGATCGGTTGGTGATGAAGCCGGGCGATGCCTTGATGCGGCGAATTGCGGATTCCGTCGAAACGTCGGTGAAGCTGGCCGGAGGATTGGTCGGGGTTCTGTCGGAGACCGGCAAGCTGCACCTCTATAGCGACAAGCTCGCCTGTATCAAATGCGGAGTCAGTTATCCTGAGATCACGCCGCGGGTATTTTCGTTTAACAGCCCCCACGGCGCCTGCCCGGCCTGCGATGGGATCGGGTATGCCATGACTCCCGGTGCCACGGAAGAAGACGACTTCACCCTGCTTGAACGGTGCGAGACCTGTCAGGGCGCCCGTCTCAAGCCGGAAAGCCTGGCGGTGAAAATCGCCAGGAAGTCTATTGCCGAGATCACCGGTCTCTCCGTGCGTGCCGCGGCGGATTTTTTCGCCACGCTCAAATTCACCGAACGTGAATTGGTCATCGCCCATCGCATCCTGCAGGAAATCCGCGAGCGGCTGGGATTCCTCGTCAATGTCGGATTGGACTACCTGACGTTGGATCGTCCGGCGGCGACGCTCTCGGGCGGTGAGGGGCAGCGTATTCGATTGGCCACGCAGATCGGGTCCGGTCTGGTCGGTGTGTTGTACATTCTGGACGAACCGTCGATCGGACTCCATCAACGGGATAACCGGCGATTGCTTCAGACCTTACTCCGCCTGCGCGACCTTGGTAACACGGTGATCGTCGTCGAGCACGACGCGGAGACGATGGAGGCTGCGGACTATATTCTCGACCTGGGTCCAGGCGCCGGCACCCACGGCGGCCGAATCATCGCCCAGGGGACTCCGAAACAGGTCAAGGCGAACCCCGATTCGTTGACCGGCCTCTACCTGCGCGGCGCGCAAATGGTGTCGCTTCCCCAGCGTCGCCGCACCCCAAAAGGGTTCGTCACCGTCGTCGGCGCGAAGAAACATAATTTAAAAGGCGTGAACGTCAATGTGCCGCTCGGCCTCCTGACCTGCGTGACGGGTGTGTCGGGGTCGGGGAAAAGCACCCTCGTGCTCGAAGTGTTATTCCACTCGCTGTCGCAGCTGCTCTATCACAAGAAGCCGAAGATTGACGGCTGCAAAGAGATCAAGGGCGTGGACGCGCTGGATAAAATCATCGACATTGATCAATCGCCGATCGGACGCACGCCCCGGTCGAACCCTGCCACGTACACCGGACTCTTCACGTTCATCCGCGATCTGTTTTCCAATTTGCCTGAGTCTCGCGTGCGCGGCTACAAACCCGGCCGCTATAGCTTCAATGTTAAAGGCGGACGATGCGAAGCCTGCCAGGGCGATGGGCTGATCAAAATCGAAATGCATTTCCTGCCCGACGTCTACGTCACTTGCGAGGTCTGTAAGGGACAGCGCTACAACCGTGAGACCTTGGACATTCAATACAAGGGCCGCAGCATTGCCGATGTCCTCAACATGACCGTGGATGACGCCTTGGAATTTTTTGAAAATATCCCCTTCATCAAGTCGAAACTTCAGACGCTTCACGACGTGGGCTTGCACTACGTCAAGCTGGGGCAGTCGGCCACCACCTTATCGGGCGGCGAAGCTCAACGGGTGAAGCTCTCGCGCGAACTTTCCAAACGTCCCACCGGCCGCACCATGTACATCCTCGATGAACCCACCACCGGCCTCCACTTCGCCGACATTCAACGATTGCTGGACGTGCTCGATCGTCTGGTCGAGACTGGGAATACCGTTCTGGTGATCGAACACAATCTCGATATGATCCGCAATGCCGATTGGATCATCGATCTCGGGCCGGAAGGCGGCGACCGCGGTGGCGAAATCGTCGCAGAAGGACCGCCGAAAGAGATCGCTAAGGTGAAGCGGTCGTATACGGGACAGGTGCTGAGGGATGCGGGGGTGTAAGGGCGGAAGCGTTCGGAGTCGTCATGATGCAATGGGCGGAAGCTGCTTACGACCCGTTACCGGTTGTCGTGTGCGACTGTGAGGCGCGACCAAAGGTCGCACGCCGTCGCACAACGGCACGTTTATTCGCTACATCTCTCCACGCCCGCCATACCGACATCCGAAGATTCCATCCCTTACGCCCCGCTAAGTAGGAGAGGGGGGAACGGGCGGACTGGCCATCCTTCTTGCTCGCGCAACGCGCGACCTCAGAAGGCCCTCGTTGGACGCGCGCAGTAAAGGACGATCCAGTCCGCACGCTTCGGGTGTCAGATGGAGCCCACCTTGGCACATACTCGCTTGCCGGCGCGCGACTCTGATGCGCGACCGAAGGTCGCAGGCCGTTGCACCACGGCAGATTTATTCGCTACCTCTCTCAGCGCCCACCATACTGACTTACGAAGGCCCTATCCCATCCCGCTCCGCCAAGAAGGCGTAGGGAGTATAGGATGAGTCGATGAAAGAAGTCGTAGCTTGGCTTGTCATCCTGTTGGTGGTCGTGAGTGGTAGCGCCTACGCCCTCTACGTTCATGGAAGGAAGAAGGAGAAAGTAGCACAGCTGCTCAATGCTCGAGTGCAGCTTGCCCACCAGGAATTCGGACGGATCCACTTTGGTGACTCACGATTGAGAGCGCAGCTCGCCAGCGACGTTCGTGAAATGCTCTCGCAGCACGTGCCGGTTCCTCTCGACGGTCTGTCCCCGCACGATAAGTTTCAAGAGCAACTTCTCATCGATACGTTTGACTCGATGGCCAGTATCGAATTCATCCGCGATCTCGAGACGAAGTACGGGATTTCTTTCCGTAATGAGCCGTCTTTGGGGCATGACCTGACGTTTAGTGAATTGATCGACCTCATTGAAAAGAGAGTGGCAGAGTTACAGTCAAAGGATAAATAGGGTTTGCCAGGGAAGGAGGCCCATGCACACGATTCTCTTACTGACCATTTCCAACATCTTCATGACCTTCGCCTGGTATGGGCATTTGAAGTACAAGGAGTCGCCGCTGTGGATCGCGATTCTTGCGAGTTGGGGCATCGCGTTCGTGGAGTACTGTTTCCAGGTGCCGGCCAACCGGATCGGCCATTATGAGTTCACTGCGGCGCAGCTCAAGACGATACAGGAGGTCATAACGCTCATCGTGTTTTGCGTCTTCTCAGTCGTCTACCTCAAAGAGGAACTCAAATGGAACTATCTGGTGGGATTCAGCATGATGATCGGTGCGGTGTTTGTCGTCTTCAAAGAATGGTGAACGTGCTTAGGTAGGCATGTCCCCTGTCTACTCCCTTCCTTGTTTTGCCCAGTCATTCCTCGTTTCGCGCTGTCGAACCGTTCATTCACCGGCTCGGTGAAGCCGCTAGGGCCTTTCTGTTCTTTCTCCTAGGGTAATAACTAGGCTCTCCTTCTCCCTTGGCCAGGTACAACAAAAGTGAGCACTGTGTTGAATCCATCGCCTTTGCGGGCGAGACAAGCCAAGGAGGTCTGTATGAAGTCATCATCCTCAATTCACAACCTGGCCTGTGCCTTCTGTGTGGCGGCCGCCGGCTTGATGGTCGGGGCCTGTAACACTACCAAAGCGACGGTCGATACCACCGTCAACTTTTTCTCCAGCACGAGCCCGAATGATCTGTTCACCTCCGATGGCATGGTCGTGAAGGAACAGAAGATCAATTTGTTCGCGGGCGTCGCCTATGAAAACCTGCGGCAGGAAGCTGCGACCGGCAGTGGGCAGTATGTGACCGCGCTGGCCGCGCTCTACGAAATTCCCGTCAGCAAGCAGCAGGAGTTCGGGCAGGTCCTGCAGCGCAACCATGCCGATTTATTTGCGGCGGATCTTCAGGACGATCACAGTGCGCACCTCAAGATGGTTGCGGCATTGAATCGCGAACTCACGGCGGCGGCCTTGTTGCCGTGAAGCAGCGTTCGCAAGGAGGCATCCATGGGACCGATGGGTAAAGGGTTCATCCTCTGGTTATTGGGCGTGCCGGCCAGCATTCTCGTGCTCCTGTGGTTTCTCGGTATTTTGAAGTGATGTGCCAAGCGTTGAGCAAGTTCAAGACTCACAATGAGGAGGGGTGATAATGCGACGACAACATATATTTGCCGTAGCGGCGGTGCTTGCCTTGACGGGGCTGCCAGCCTATGCCGCTGATCTCGAGGTCCAGGTCGTGGACAAGAATTGCTTCATCGAAATTTTCGAAGATGATAATTTCGATGTCGATGATCCACACGTCGTGCTCCAGGGTCCCAAAGAGTATGCCACATTGAAGAATCTGGCCGGGAAGGATTGGAGTAATGATATTGAGAGCGTGATTGTTGGTTCCAATGCTACGGTGCGTGCCTATGAAGATAAAGACTTCAAGGGGACGGAAATCGCCTTTGCGCCGGGACAGCGTGTGCCGAATCTGGGCAAGCTGGATATGGCGAACGACATCGAGTCGCTGAAGATCACCTGCGGAAAGTGAGACAGGGAAGAGAACCGGTCCGGCCTTCAGTGGAACCAGCGGTCGTACATATAGAACAAATCGAGCGTCAGGCGGGCGCCGAAGGTCGGGCCGTAATCTTTCTGGTTGATGAGGTCGTTCCACGTTTCGAAGGTGAACGCGGAGTAGCGCAACGCCAGTGACACAAACCGTTCTTCCAGCGCGTCCCCCCGGTGGTCCACGAACAGACCGGAATCGACGGTCACAGCCAGTTCAATTTCCCACGGGGTACAATCTTTCCAGTGGTGATAGTTGCCTAAGCCCACCGACGCCTGGGCGAGGTACGATTGCGGGGCGACCTGGTGAAACGCCGCGCCGCTGAATGGTCGGCCATATCGTGCCAGTCCGGAGACCCGGAGATAGTCGCCGAGCACGGGAATCAGATTGAGAATCGCCAGTCGGCGAAATCCCGCCTGAACGTACGGCTCATAGTATAAGGATCCGCCCGCCCCGCCTACGCCGGCGAAAAACACATCGCTGGTCCCCAAGATCCCGAACCAGCGCGTCATGGTCCCGCTCAGCATAAAGTCATTGGCGTCACGTTTTTCGCCGACCGGCACCGGGTCGAAGCCGCGCAACTTATGCACGACATCGTTTTGCAAGAACCGGCTCGGCCCGTCACGGGTGGGGCCGCCGCCTGCGGTGAGGTTGAGATTCCAGCCGGGCAACTGGGTAAGCGGTTTCGTCCAGCTGATGGTGAAAAAGTTGAACCCCATAGTCTGGTTAATATCGTTATAGCGCCTCCCGGCTCCGTCGAACTGCGTAAACCGATCCAGGACGGCGGTACTCAGGGTCAGGGTGGGGTCATGGTCGGGAAACGCGATCGCGCCCCAATGGACGCTTTGGGGCGGGGATTCAGCGAAGACCAGACTGGGAATTGTGCAGAGCGCGAAGGCGAGCGCAACGATCCATCGACGATTCATAGGCGCGCGCATCCTGCCAGTATCGCCATCACGTTGGCAACTGTTCTTTGCGGAGGAACGATCAAGGAAGGCACGATTGGTAGCTGTCGAGTGCGCCGGCTACTTGCCCAGAAATTCGCCGATGGGTTGCAGGGGTTCGAGGTGATCGCACATGATTTTGAATGCAGCGAGCAGGGGGACGGCCAGGAGCGCTCCGCCGACGCCCCAGATCCAGCCCCAGATCATAATAGCCAAGACCAGGACGACCGGGTTGCTTTCCAAGCGCCGCCCCAAAATCATCGGCGACGCGAAGGATCCTTCCAGAATGGCCAGGCCCCAATAGACACCGCCGATGAGAAACATTTGTCCGAGATCGTCGAACGTCAACGCCGCCACCAGCATCACCACCACGATGCCGAAGATGTGGCCGATGTACGGAATGAAAGTTAAGAGGCCGGCCATGACCCCCCACAGGATCGGGTTTGGCATTCCGAGCAGATGCATGGCGATGCCGACGGCGGTTCCCAGTGCGAGGTTGATCCCGGTGACGGTGAATAGGTAGAGGAACAGTTGCTCCTCCATGTTCCGCACGATTTCCACGGCCTGCTTCTTCTCGCTCAGGCGCGGCAACACCTTCACGAGCTTCTGCAGGAAGAGATCGCCAGAAGAGAGTAAAAAGTACAAGAGCATGACCGTCGTCGCGAATCCCATCATGATCTCGCCGGTCAAGCTGAAGACCTTGATGGGCCAGGCATCTCCCTTCACCTCGACCTGCTGCACCTTTTTCGCCTCATCCAAGGCGGTGGCCTTCGATAACAGTTCGGTGGCTTTCGTCACATCCTGCATCGATTTCTTGACCGGCTGAATTTTGTATTCAACCGTCCGCAATGCCACCGGCACTTTGGTGCTCCACTCCGCTGCCGGTTCCGCCAGACGCGAGACGCCATACACGAGGCCGCTGACTAACAGGGCGAGGAGTATGGCTGCCCCGAGCGGCTCCGGCACATGCCACTGCCTCAGGCGACGCAAGAGGGGGGCAAACAGTACCGCCAACAGAAACGCAATCGTCATGGGCAGGAAAATCACCTGCCCGAAATGTAACGTATAGAGGACGGCCAGCAGGAAGAGGCCGGTGAGCGCTCTGGAGTGCACCGTGAGGTGCTCTTCCACCCGCTGCTCCATTTGAGCGGCATCTTGGGGCGGGACCGGATCATGGACGGTGCAGGTCTGATTCATCGCCGACTCGCCTGATTGGATGGAGTGCGATCGCCGGGAACAGCATCGAAGGCCGACACCTTCGGCGCCCGGATCTTGGACGGAGCCTGATGAGACCTGCTTGTTCCCAACACGCTCCTCAAATGATCGTCCAATGCTCTCGCTGTGCGGTTCTGCTCGATTGCGGTTTGTACCCGGCCGGCTCGATCGCGGAAGGCGGGGTTGTCTAACAAGCCCTCACACAGCGTTGTCACGGCGGCACGGGAAATGGTCCCTGCTCTGAGGTAGTCGCCCGCGCCGCTCCGGCGGACGTAGGCCATCATTAAGTACTGATCCAGGTTGTTGGGAATACCCAACACCGGCTTGCCGGCCGCCAGGGCTTGATAGACGGTCGCGCTTCCTCCATTACAAATGACCAAATCTGCTCGCGCGGCGGCTGCTTGGCCAGGCAGATATTGTGCGACTCGCGTACCGGGTGGAAGGTGTCCGGGGATCGAGCGCCCGGCGGTGGACACCAAGGCCTCGACGCCAAGTTGCTCCAGTGCGTCCAGAATGAGGGGCAAGAGGTCGGCACGTCCGGACGTGCCGAGGGTGACGTACGCCATCCGTCCCGTATCAGGCAAAGAGTCCCACCATCGAGGAACCGAGTCCGGCGACCAGAGAACCGGACCCAGATAGTGATGGTGCGGCGGGCGATGATAGGTCGGAACAAGCTCCGGCACATCGGCGTAGAGCGTCACGTCGGCGTCTGTGAACTGGTGCGGAAGGCTGTACGGGAGCGCCGGCAATCCATAGTCGCGGCGAACCTGGTTCAAGGCATGTCCCTGCTGGGCGAAAACAAATGGACGCAGCACGGTGAAGAGTGCTTGTCCCAGGCGCGGGCCGAAGCGCTCTGTGATGGCCAATTCGGGAACGACGAATTGCTGGTGTGCGAACGGACTCCAATGGGCATTGGTCACCGTGAGGTAGGGAACGGCAGCGACTCTGGCACTCACGGACAGCGACAGACGAAAGTCTCCGACCACGGCGTCCGGCCTCACTTGGGCAAACAGGCGCAGATCGTCCTCGACGTATCGGTGTAATTCCTCCTTGCGGTAGAGCGGATCCCCTCGACGAAGGCGATCCTGAAACTGCTGGCTGCTGATCGTTCGAATC
>CAADGJ010000284.1 GCA_900696505.1 uncultured Nitrosospira sp. | reverse complement strand
CGCGGCTTGATCGACACCCCGTCGTTCGCCACCGTGCCGATCACACTCGCCATCTGCAAGGGCGTCACCGTGACGTATCCCTGCCCGATCGCAGCGGAAATGGTTTCGCCCGGATACCAGGGCTGATTACGCGCCTTCTGTTTCCACGCGGTAGAAGGCACGATGCCCACACGTTCCGACGGCAACTCGACTCCTGTCTCCTGTCCGAGCCCGAATTGCTTCGCATATTCAGCAATCGTGTCGATGCCCATCCGCTGGCCAACGGTATAGAAATACACGTCGCAGGAGTGGATCAACGCTTCATTCATGTCGACTGATCCATGCCCGCCCTGTTTCCAGTCATGAAACAATCGATTGCCGAACTGATAGCCGCCATTGCAACGCACCATCGTCGAAGGCGTGACCGTGTTCGATTCGAGCGCGGCCGCGGCCATGACGACCTTGAATGTCGATCCGGGAGGGTACTGTCCCTGCGTCGCACGATTGTTCAGCGGCCGCCGTTCGTTCTGAACAATTTCGACCCATTGCTTGTTCGTTAATTCTTTCGACAATACGTTCGGGTCGAACCCAGGGCGACTGGCCATCGCCAGAATATCGCCATTCGTCGGATCGAGAGCCACGATGGCGCCTGATTCATCACCCAAGAGGTCTTCAGCCACCTTCTGCAGCTTGGCGTCGATGGTCAGATAGAGGTCGTCACCCGCGAGCGGCTTGTCTGACACAATGGCACGTTTCTCATGGCCGAGCGCGTCCACTTCGATACTCTTTTGCCCCGCGCGGCCACGAACCTGCCGGTCAAACCACTTCTCCACGCCATACTGCCCGACGATGCTACCCTGGTGAAGATCTGCGAAATCCGGCTTTTCAAGTTGATCGGCCGAGACTTCCCCGACATACCCCAACAAGTGCGCCGCCACAGCGCCCGCGGGATAGTTCCGCTGCGATTCCACCTGAATCATTACCCCGGGCAAGTCCAAGCGGTGAGACTCGATCAGGGTCGCCTCGCGCAATGTCAGCCGGTCTTTGACCTTGCGTGGCTGCAATTTTCCGCCCTTGCCGGTCGACAGTTTTTTCTGAATCACTTCCGGGTCGAGGGCCAGAAGCGAGGCCAATTGCCCAACTAACGCCTGACGATCCTTCACGTCCTCCAGCGTCACGTACAAGGCAAAACTCGGCACATTGTTCGCCAGCAACACGCCGTTCCGGTCGAAAATCAGTCCGCGCGCCGGCTCGAGCACCACGGAACGCGTTCGGTTATTCTCAGACAAATCCCGATAATAGGGGCCTTCCCGAATCTGGAGATGCCAGAGGCGCAAGGCGAGCAAGGCCACAACCAACAGCAAGCCCACACGCAGAATGACCAGTCGCCGCTGAAGATCGAGAAGATCGGAGTCGTTGAAGCCTACTGTCGCCATCGTTGCCCTGCGCCGGTCTCTTGCCAGAGACCGTTCCTCATTTAGAGGGCTCCCTCCGTGACCATACGATCATCAGACCAACGTTGACGGAACAACAGATACAGTCCCGCGCCGAGAGCGGCGTCAAGTCCGGCCTGTACCAGCACGGTGGACCGCACGCCCAACCAGACTTCATCCAGTCCTGCGGGATTCATCGAATAGAGAAAGACCGCGCTCGACAGGCAGGAGATGATGGCGAGGCCGGCCGTCATGACAGCCGGAGTGATGTGGGCCATATGCCTCCCGGCCAGGCCGGCCAGGAACCCGCTTCCGCCCTTGGTCACCACATTGATCCACAAATCTCCTGCGGACAGCATATCTTGAAAACATCCCAGAATGAGGCCGAGAATTAAACCGTCCAGCTCTCCGCCGAGAAATCCCACTAGGCAGGCCGCTATCAGCCCGAGATCGGGCCGCACACCGAATACGCTGGCGTAATGCAGCAATGTCGTTTGCAAGGGAACCACCACCAGCGCCAGCAGGAGGTACAACAGGAACTTCATGGCTTTTTTCTGTCTCCATGAATGGCCTGAAGCAGTTTCTGCGCGGCGTCGGCATCCTCATAGGGAGCGGTGATGATCAACACCTCATCCAGTTTGGAGAGGTCCACTTCCGGCTCGATTTCCGCGGATTGGAACAAATCCCCTTCTGACTTTTCGACCTGAATCAGGCTTCCGATGGCCAGCCCCCGGGGGAACGCGCCGGTCAGACCCGACGTCACCACGCGATCACCGGCCTGAACGTTCGATAACAGCGGGATGTACTTGAGTCGCGCGCGCCCATGACTGGTTCCCTCGACGATACCTTCATCGCGGGTTCGCTGCACGACGCCGGCAATCGCATTGTTCGGGTCCGTGACCAAGAGCACCACCGACGAGGTCGCATTGGTTTTCACCACCCGACCGACAACACCGGCAGGGGTGATTACCCCCATTTCCGTTCTCACTCCGTCATTCTCCCCCTTATTGAGGATCATCCCGCGGTACCAGTTCGTGGCATCCCGCCCGATCACCTGCGCCGCCAGGGTCTGCGATGGCGATTGCTGCTTAAAATTCAGCAAGGTCTCATACCGTTGTACGGCTGTCATCGACTCGCGCAGCTGATTATTCTGTCCTTTGAGTAACTCGATGTCGCGATGAAGCTGGCGATTTTCCTCACGCACCGTCTGCAAGGCGACATAGCCGTTCCACATGTCGGCAATGCCATGATCCACGGAGGAAAATGCGGCGAGTGGAAGACTGAGGACTTGACCGAGCGGTCCACCGACGTACTGCAGCAACCTCTGGCTTTGACTAGGGAGAAGAAAGAGGGCGACGAGCAGGCAGGCGAACAAGACGATAGCGAGACGCCGGGTGCCGTATGTTGAGCGCGATATAGCCATCCACACTCGGGATGGAGGTCATCGAGAGGTACTGCACTGCGACATAACCGAAACCTTGCGAAGAAGGTCCAACTCATCGAGAATCTTCCCGACGCCCAAGACCACGGAGGTCAGCGGGTCGTCGACCGTAATGATCGGAAGATTGGTTTCCTCACGAAACCGAGTGTCCATTCCCTTCAACAAGGATCCGCCGCCAGTCAGTACGATACCGCGATCGATGATGTCTCCGGCCAATTCAGGCGGTGTGT
>CAADGJ010000283.1 GCA_900696505.1 uncultured Nitrosospira sp. | reverse complement strand
GGCGCCCTGAAACGCTGGCAACGAGCTCCGGAGTCGGCGGCGCTGTATTCGTCAGCCGGCACGGCGGTCCCGGCAGGCGCCGGTCTGGTGAGAGCCAAAGGATAACGAGTGGTCGTATGTCAGGACTGAACGGATTATTCGGAGTGGGTTCCAATGCGCTGGCCAGTTTCCAGCGCGCGATGTCCGTCACCGGGCAAAACATCGCCAATGTCAGCACCCCCGGCTATTCGCGCCAGGAGGCCGTCCTCACCGAGACCCTTCCGGAAAACGGACGCCCCGGCCAGATCGGGACCGGCGTCCAGGTCTCGGAAATTCGCCGTTCCGTCGACAGCTTTGTTGAACAGCAATTGTTGAACTCAAATGAGCGGATAGGGCAATTCGGCGCCTCACAGAAGGCTCTCTCACAAATTCAGATTCTGTTTAACGATGCGAACGATCAAGGCATCGCGGCGGGGCTCAACGAATTCTTCAAGGCGTGGCAGGATGTCGCGACCAATCCCGCCGATCTGACGGCGCGGACGGTGCTCCTGACCAAGGCTGACGGGCTGACGAAAGTCCTCAACCAGGCTTCATCGCAGCTGTCGACCCAACGAATCTCCCTCGATGGGCAAATCGGAAGTGCCATCAATGACATCAACGCGCTGGCGAGTAAGATTGCGGACCTGAATGCCCAGATCAAGTTGACCGAAGTGGGCGGGCAACAGGCGAATGACCTGCGAGACCAACGTGGCCGGTTCCTGAATGACCTTGCCGGCCTGGTGGATATTTCTTCAATCGAAGATGGAAACGGGCAGGTCACCGTGTTTGTCGGGGTCGGCCAGGTCCTTGTGACAGACCACACGGCCTTCAAGCTCACGGGCGTTCCCGATGCCACCAACAACGGATTGCTCGACGTGCGGTATGACGGCGGAACCGGTCCCAACACCGATATCACCTCATCGATCAGTGGCGGGCGCCTCAAAGGTCTGCTCGATGCGCGGGATACCACAGCGACCGGTCTGCAAACCTCTCTGGACACCCTCACGGCGCAACTCGTCTCGCAAGTGAACACCCAGCACAAATTGGGGTATGGCTTGGACGGGTCGACGACGCAGGACTTCTTCACGGCGACAGGAACTACGGCGGGCACGATCAGCATGGCGCTGACGGATCGGCAGAAGATCGCCGCCTCCTCGACTGCGGCGGGCGTGCCGGGCAATAACGTCAACGCCCTCGCCCTGGCGAATTTACAGACGGCATCGGTCGCGGGCTTGGGAAACACGACGTTTCAAAGCTACTACGGTGCAATGGCCGGGAGCTTCGGTGCGACCCTGCAAGGGGCCACACGGGACCTGCAAGGGCAGGAGATTCTGCACGATCAACTGCTGGCCCATCGGGCGGAAGTGTCCGGTGTCTCGATGGACGAAGAGTTAATCAATATGTTGAAGTATCAGCGGGCGTTTCAAGCCGCCTCGAAGCTGATCACCACCAGCGACGAAATGCTGCAAACGATCTTGTCCTTGAAACGGTAACCGTCATTCAGTTCACCCGGAGCAGGTATTATGAGAGTCGCCGACCAACAGATGTACAACACCCTGCTCGGCAATCTGCAACGTTCCCGGTTACAAATGCTGACCTCTCAGGAACAGGTCTCGAGCCAGCGACGGGTCTCGACTCCCGAAGACGATCCGAGCTCCTATGGCCAGATCGTCCTCGACAAGTCCGCGCTGTCGCAGACCAAGCAATGGATTCGTAATATCGATTTCGGGACTTCGCGAGTCAACGCCGCCGACCAGGCACTAGGCCAGGTTCAGACCATTATCACGCGGGTACGCGAATTGACCATCCAAGCCAGCAGCGATACGACCTCCGCCGAAGGCCGTCAGTCGATCGCTAAAGAGGTCCGGCAGCTCCAACGGCAGCTGGTGCAACTGGGAAATACGGAAGTGGCCGGGCAGGCGGTGTTCGGGGGAACTAAAACCAACGTGACCCCTTACGTCATTACTACCGGTGATACGGTGACCTATCAGGGCAACACCGAAACGCAGTCCATCTCGGTGGGCGAAAACCAGACCGTGCAAATTCTTGTTCCTGGTAGCAGCATTTTTACCGGTGGGACCACAAACATGTTCGATTCGCTCCGGGATTTGCTCACGGCGCTCGAAAGCAACAATCGCGCGGGCATTCAAACGGGAATCGGCAATCTTGACCTAGCGACGGCACAGATCAGCGACGCGCAGGGGACGGTCGGCGCGTTGGCTAACCGCCTGCAGGTCACCCACGACGCGCTGGATACGGCGACCCTGACGATTTCCAAGGCCATTTCCGACAATCAGGATGCCGACCTCGCCACGGCCATCAGCCAGTTGAGCCTCCAGCAGGTTGCGGTGCAGGCCGCCAGCCAGACGTTCAGTAAGATTTTTGACTCCTCGTTGATCAACTATCTGCGGTAACCAACGCTCAAGTTCATTCTCTCCTGTACCGATATACCCAATGTACCCGTATTCACACGCCAAGGAAGGCTTGTATGCTGGTCTTAACACGACGTCGGGGAGAGGGCGTCACCATCGGTCCCGATGTCCGCATTGTGGTGCTCGGCATCAAAGGCGGACAGGTCAGACTGGGAATCGAGGCGCCGCCCAATGTGCAAGTGCATCGCGATGAAGTGCATGCGAGGATTCAAGACGAGAATCGCATTGCCGCAGGCCCCGGAGTCATTCCTCTGGAAGCCTTCCGTCAACTATCCAATAAAACAGGACGCCGCGGGAGCTGAGAACCGTCCATGAAGTGTCAGTCGACCAGATTCGGCACCTTCGAAGTCAACGACGACACGTTGTTGGTGTTCCCATCCGGCATTCTGGGCTTTCCCGACTGGACCAAATACGTCATGCTCGACCATGATACGGATGCGCCGTTCAAGTGGCTGCAATGTGTCGAGGAACCACAGCTCGCCTTCGTCATTCTCGATCCTGCGCTCTTCAAGCCTGATTACCAGGTCACGATCACGACGGACGCCCTGATCGAAATTCAGAAGCAGGAGAACGACGAAGTCTCCATCGTGACGATTCTGACGATTCCCTCGGATGATCCCACGGCAGTGACGGCCAATCTGCGTGGCCCGCTGGTCATGAACCACCGCACCAGGCTGTGTAAGCAGTTGGTGTTGCCGGAAGATTTGCCGACCCGCTATCCGCTCTTTGCCGCCGCTTCCGCAGCG
>CAADGJ010000282.1 GCA_900696505.1 uncultured Nitrosospira sp. | reverse complement strand
CCGTCTGTCCTTCTGTGAGGAGCGTTGCGACCGCAGACTGATCGCCTCGCGCCGCCGCAAGGTGGAGGGGCGTCCAGCCATTGGCTTTCAAAATAAGTGGCGACAACATCAACGCATCGATGTCGTAGGGATCATGGGTCGTTTTTACTTGCCCCAGCATCCAGTAGGCCATGCCCATCAACAACACGTAGTTCAACGCACAGGCCAGAAAAGCCACTGCGATGCCTGTGAGTCGACGCGAAAGATCGATTGGAAGATCGCCGTCCGACGATCGAGTCCTCTTGTCTTCATCGGTCGGCCATGCCGCCGGGTTGAGGACCAGAAGGTTGGCATGGCAGGAAGGGCAGGGAAATTGGTGCAAAGGATGACCGGCGACTGGTGCACAGGAGGTGATTGCCTGACAGAAGGGACAGATGGCGGTCTGTGCCGCATCGGACGCGGTCAGCGTAGGGGATGCAGGGAGTGCCGTGCCAGGGTGAACGGTAGTCATGGTGCCTTACGACCCTTCGCCCGGGCGCGTGATGGACGGTCCCGTCAGTGGAGTGATCGGTGATTACTGAAAAGGATAGCGCAAAACGGGAGGAGCGCAACCGCCGGGATGGCTGGGGGCAGGCTGTTGTCCGATGCTGAACGGAATGCAGGGGTCGGGTCCCAGGATTGACGACTTAGGCTGGCGGGAAACGCGTAATGGTCACAGGCGCATAGGCCAGATGGGGACCCTCGGGTCGGCGGTAGCTTAATGAGTGGCGAAGCCAGGCCGTGTCGTTGCGGGTTGGGAAATCGCCTCGATAGTGAGCCCCGCGGCTTTCTTCCCGTCCTAAAGCGCCTACAACGATGGTCTCGGCGATCTCCAGCAGACACTGCAATTCCAGGGCGTGAATCAGGTCGGTGTTGAAGACGCGTCCCTTGTCCTGTACGCACATGTCTTCCGCGCGACGTTTCAACGCTTGAACGGCACTGAGAGCCTCTTGAATGGATTGTTTCGTGCGGAAGATTCCCAGATTCAGGCTCATGGTTTTGCCGAGGTCGTCCCGTATCTGCCAGGCCCGCTCAGGTCCGGGGTTGCTGAGCAGCTTATCGATGCGCTGTTGCTCGCTCTTCAGGATGGTTTCGGAGACCGGTGACAGCTGAACGGTGCGGATGGACTCAGCGGCCTTTGTGCCTGTCCGGCGTCCAAAGACAATGGTTTCCAGTAAGGAATTGCCTCCGAGGCGGTTGGCACCATGCACACTGACGCAGGCGCATTCGCCCGCGGCGAAGAGTCCTGGCAGCTCGGTTTCTCCCCACGCATTGGTCCGGACGCCGCCCATCTGGTAGTGGGCCCCGGGACGTATGGGAATGGGTGTTTCGATCGGATCGAGACCTGCGAATTCCATCGCCAGTTCCCGGATCTGCGGGAGCCGCTCCAGAATTTTGGCGCGGCCCAGATGTCGCAAGTCGAGCAGGACGCAGCCGTCGACACCTCGCCCTTCCTGGATTTCCTGTCCGATGGCGAGGGACACGGTGGAGCGGGTGGCCAACTCCATTTGTTCCGGCGCGTACCGTTTCATGAACCGCTCGCCCAACGTGTTCAGTAGATATCCGCCTTCCCCGCGCGCGCCTTCGGTGATCAGGATGCCGGTGTCTTTTAAGGTAGTCGGATGAAACTGGACGAATTCCATGTCCTCGAGCGCAATTCCTGCGCGATACGCCAGCGCCATGCCATCTCCGGTATTGATGACGGCGTTCGTACTCGTGGAAAAAATGCGGCCACTCCCGCCCGTAGCCAGAATCACGGCCTTCGCGCGGAGCATCTGTAACCCACCATGGATCATGTCCCAGGCGACTACGCCGCAACAGCGGCCCTCTTCGACCAGCAAGGCCGTGACATACCATTCCTCATACACTTTGCAGCGGCGCTTCATCAGCTGTTCGTACATGGCGTGTAAGAGGGCATGGCCCGTGCGGTCCGCTGCGTAACAGGTCCGGGGATAGCCGGCTCCTCCGAACGGCCGCTGCGCAATACGCCCTTCCGCGGTGCGGCTGAAGATGACGCCCATGCGCTCCAATTCCAGAATGTCCTGCGGCGCTTCTTTGCACATGGCCTCAATGGCGTCCTGGTCGCCCAGATACAGCCCTCCCTTGGCCGTGTCATAGGCATGGGCCTCCCAGGAGTCCTCTGCGCCGATGGCCGCGTTGATTCCCCCCTGGGCGGCGACGGAGTGGCTGCGGATCGGATGCACCTTGGAGAGCAGCGCGACATTGAGGTCCGGCGGCACGGCAATAGCGGCCCGCATGCCGGCGAGTCCTGCTCCAACCACGAGAATGTCATGGGTCATGATGAAGTCTTCTTGTCTTGGTCGCGTCTGATGACGGTCAACGTTGCCTGTGGCGCAAGGTCGATCTCACTATTACGCTATGGAAATTGGGAAAACAAGCGAGGTGAGATGGCCGCTGAACGCTTGGAAAACTCGGTGCTGCATGATAGGGTACCCACTCTGCCTCGAATGAACGAGTGCGTCACCTTATAGCAGGACTTCACCCCCATGCCTGAACCGCAGTTTCTCGAGCCGAACGATACGTTTGTGCCCCGCCATATCGGTCCGACTGAGTCTGAAATCCAGACGATGTTGGAAACAGTAAACGTGCCCTCGCTGGACTCTCTCGTTGAGGCCACGGTTCCTTCCGATATCCGGTTGCAGGGCTCCCTGGCGGTTCCATCCCCGCGCGGCGAGCAGGAGGTCTTGGCGGAATTACGCGGAATGGCCGGGCAGAATCAGGTCTGGCGGTCCTTGATCGGGATGGGCTACTACGATTGCATCACGCCGCCGGTCATTCAGCGCAATATCCTCGAAGGCCCGGGGTGGTACACGCAATACACGCCCTATCAGGCCGAGATCGCCCAAGGTCGCCTCGAGGCGCTGGTCAATTTCCAGACCATGGTGGCGGATTTGACCGGCTTGCCCCTTGCAAACGCCTCTTTGCTGGATGAGGCGACTGCGGCAGCCGAAGCCATGACGATGTGCGCCGCGATTTCCCGCGCGGCCGGTCACGACCGGCACAAATTTTTTGTGTCTGGGACCTGTCATCCGCAAACGATTGCGGTGGTGCAGACCCGCGCGGAACCCTTGGGCATCGTCCTGCAGGTCGGTGCGATTCAATCGTTGGATTTGTCCTCAGGCGAATTCTTCGGGATGTTGCTCCAATATCCCTCGACGGACGGGTACGTGGGCGATTACAGCGAATTCATTACGCGCGCCCATGCCGCCGGAGTCTATGTGGTCGTCGCGACTGATCTGCTGGCCTTGACGCTGCTGCGTCCTCCGGGAGAGTTCGGCGCGGATGTCGCGGTGGGGTCCAGTCAGCGGTTCGGTGTGCCCTTGGGATTCGGTGGGCCGCATGCGGCCTTCATGGCCACCAAAGAAGAGTTTCGACGGCAGATGCCGGGTCGGATCATCGGCGTGTCGAAAGATGTCACCGGGCGCCCGGCCTACCGGTTATCTTTGCAAACCCGAGAACAGCATATCCGTCGGGAGAAGGCGACGAGCAATATCTGCACGGCGCAAGTGTTATTGGCAGTTATGGCTGGGATGTATGCGGTCTATCACGGGCCTGCCGGACTACGGCGCATTGCGGAACGGATTCACGGTCTCACGATGGCCTTGGCCGAAGGGCTGCGCCGGCATGGTTGCGCGGTCGGACTGGAGCCGGTCTTCGATACCCTCCGGGTCCCGCTCTCGCCGGCACAATCGGAGACGATTGTGAACCGGGCGCGGCAGCAGAAGATTAATCTCCGCCGATACGATGATCACAGCCTGGGACTGTCGCTGGACGAATGGAGCACGGTGGATGAAGTGCGGCAGTTGCTGACGCTCTTCGCCGGCCAGGAGATTTCCCCGGAAGAACTGCAGACCATTCTTGAATCGGTCGACGGGCGGTATCCGGCCGGGCTTGCTCGCACCAGCCAGTATCTTACGCATCCGGTGTTTCACCGGTATCACGCGGAACATGAGCTGTTGAGGTATATCCATCGTCTGCAATCCCGGGATCTCTCCCTGGTGCATTCGATGATTCCCCTTGGTTCCTGCACGATGAAGCTGAATGCCACGGCGGAAATGTTACCCGTCACCTGGCCGGAGTTCGGGCGGCTCCACCCGTTTGCTCCCGCCGATCAGGTCCAGGGATACCTGGCCTTATTCCAACAGCTTGAGTCGTGGCTGGCGGAGATCACCGGATTCGCCGGGATTTCGTTGCAGCCGAATGCCGGGTCACAGGGCGAATACACCGGATTGATGGTGATCCGGGCCTATCACCGGCAGCGAGGGGAGACGCAGCGCGATATCTGTTTGATTCCGGTTTCCGCGCATGGCACCAATCCGGCCAGCGCATCGATGTGCGGCATGACCGTCGTTCCCGTTGCCTGTGATCAGCGCGGCAATGTTGATCTCGCGGATCTGGAGGCCAAGGCCACGCAGCATCGTAGCCGCTTGGCGGCGCTGATGGTGACCTATCCATCGACTCACGGCGTGTTCGAGGAAGGCATTCGCCGTATGTGCCAGATCGTGCATACCCATGGCGGACAGGTGTACATGGACGGCGCGAACATGAATGCGCAAGTCGGTCTCTGCCGGCCGGCCGATCTGGGTGCTGATGTCTGTCATCTGAACTTGCATAAGACGTTTTGTATTCCTCACGGCGGCGGTGGTCCTGGAATGGGACCCATTGGTGTCGCCCGCCATTTAATGCCGTTCATGCCCGGACATCCGGTCACGAAATTGGGCGGACCGCAGTCAATCGG
>CAADGJ010000281.1 GCA_900696505.1 uncultured Nitrosospira sp. | reverse complement strand
GCGATAGACGCCCCCGTCTTACCAAGTCGGGGGCTGGTCCGCTGCGCGCGCCGCCCGCTGGCGCCGTCGGTCGCGCTGCGCTGTCCCTCCTTCCTCATGGACACCACAAAGGTCTGACCACGCCCCTTGGCCTTCAGGGCCTCCTTCACGCGCTCCAGATCGAAACGTACAAATCGGCAGAATCGATCTACCGGAATCTCGCCTTTGCGGTAGGCCCGGCGGATCGACTTTGGACTGACTTTGAGGACGGCGGCCAACTCATCGACGGTTAACCATGTTTGTTCCATCACGTCTCCTTTACGTTTCGTCGCTCGATGTATGGTCAAACCATACGCATCGGCGTGCGGTGGTGAAAGAGGCACGTTCGGGGACACTAGGGGACAACAGGGGACACTAAGGGACACTACGTCATCCCTCAGAAGTGTTCCTCAGAACACGAGGAGCACCGTGTGACAGCTATGCAAAACGGCTGTACGAAAAACGTGCGGCAAGTATGGAATGACCAAACAATGCGCTAGTAGCGGTGATTCAGATTTTTCTCTCGAAGTAACGATGGCCCGTGATAGGGCGAATGGAACCAGAGTGAGCCAAATGGTTGTGATGCCGCGATCGAAAATACGGCATAATATTGCAAAAAAATGCTCTAGGGCCGAAAAACTCCAGACAGGTCCAAACGGCTCTAATTCCCTGGGTAGTTGCCTAACGTCCCCAGTGATTACGCCAGTCTCGCCGCTTTGGGAGAGTTATGAGGGTTGCATCAATAACATTGTATGGCCGCAATCGGAACCTGTGCCACATTGCCCCCAAATAGACACAGTCGATCGATAATTTCGTCCCGCACTCTCTGAAAGACATCACGGCGTTGTTTGGGGTGGCAGCGGGGTCGTCGGAACTCCAGTGCCGCAGTTGATGAACCTCAGGCATAATTGGAAAAAGTTTCTCTCCCACGACCCTACAGTGATGTCATGATCGAACGGCTGACAAATAAATTCCTCTACATGCTTGAATCAAATGTGCGAAAGATCCCAGTTTCTTCATCACTTCCACAGTTACAGCGTTTGAATCCAGCGGGATGTGTGCCCGCGCTTGCTCACTGGAAGTAATCTTCCTCGATTGGCTGCAACAGTGCCTATGCCATTCGGCTTCTCGTCGAATTGTCTTTGCACAGAAACAGAATCCGACGCTTCATGTTCGCTTGTACGTGCTGCTGGCGTCGGCCCACCAATACCGCTTCTCTTGAAGTTATGAGATAGGTCTCTCACAACCATACGGTGCATGTCGAAAAAGGCAACCTTGCCTTTGCGAAGCAACATCTACGGCGTCCGCCCAATCGTAGCCGATTCTCGCCCAACGACAGCATCGCGCCGGGGCCTGTCTCCAAACGCAGATTTTGGCTTGGCCCATTACCGCGATGAGGCGTCGACAAAGTAAGGGGAATAACTCTTGCTGACGGCGGAATGCTTACTGATTCACGTCGGGTGAGAGGCAAGATTTGGGAACAGTCAGACCTGCATCTCCGCAGGGGGCTGCGAAGCACGAAGCAGGAGTTAGGCAGCGGACGCTTCTTCGGAGGGCGGGGCTTTGGCTGGGTCGTTTACTTTTTTCGAACCACGACGCGCCGAGAACTCCAATGATAATTCCTGCAATGCCCGTACAAGGGCAGAAAGCTGTGATCGTGTCAACGCATCCTCGGCCAGAAGTTTCGCATAGAGGCTTGAGAACTTGTCTGCGCCGAGCAGACAGGCGCTCTCCGCCAGAGCGCCCAGTGATTGATTTAATGCTCCGGAGATCGGCTCGTTAGATGTGGATTCCTCCAGAACTGCGTAGGGGATGGTTTCGTTTACCTGAATGGCAAACATGTCACTCAGCTCCTGATATTCCTCGTCACCTATTTGTAAGGTGTCGGACACATCAAACTTGCTACGCAACACCAGGGGTTGGACGCTCAGCACCTGTTCCACCCGTTCTAACAACTGTTCCTTCTTCACTGGCTTGACGAGGATGCTATTGCAATGCAGACCTCGCGCTATCTTGGCCGTAGGGATATCGCAATGAGCCGAGAGAATGATGGCCGGAATGTCCCTCAAGCCGGGAAGCATTTTCAACTGTTGAATCAGCTCGATACCGTTTATTTCCGGCATCAGATAATCCGTGATGACGAGATGGATGTTGCATAGCGTAGGGAGCAACTCCAGCGCCTCTTTACCGTTATTGACGACAACCGTTTGATAACCGGCTTTTTGGAGCAGCCCCTCGACCAATTTCGCGCATACAATATTGTCTTCCACGATCATAATGGTCACAGGAAACTCCACTCGAACGTTGATTGAAACGGACTAGGCACAAAAGTGCGACAGATCGTTATCGGATAAATATCGTGTAAAGTTGAGGGCCATTGAAGGCTGGGAACACTAGAGATCGCACCAACCAGCCATCCTCTATTCACTTGATATATAAGATATTTTTTCTCTAATCATGCCGTCTAACTTGGTCATCTACCTTGCAGCGGCTTCAATTCTCCGGCAGACTGCAATAAAATCCAGAGACGATTTTCAAGGGTATACGTGTGCGCAATGAATGAACCTTTAACAGAACAGGGTCCCAGTATTTCGATCAACGACGGATGAAGCGGAAAAGAAAATAATTCGGCTTCCATCTCGCTTCCACGCGGAGTCGGTGGCCGCTCTTCCAGTGCGCAAGTTCGCTGATCGTGGCGTCGAGATCGAGAAACAGCATGCCAATCGTCCCTCCAACTTCCATGTCAAGATTGGTGACAACCGCTTCGCTCACCCGCCCGTCCACCCTCACCATTCGGCACCTCTCAGAGCCGTGATTCGCCCGGTGTCATGCCGTGATCCTGAGTAACGGCGCGCCGTGGACGGCGCTCTGCGTCAATCGCCTTTCTCGATCCCGCGTTCCACTGGTCGCGGGGAATCCGCTGACGTCAACCGGACGTGGAGGTGGTCAGGATCATTCTTCGGGAGCATGTCTGCCACATAGACGCCCTGCAGACTCTTCAGGTTCGTGTCGTTGGTGGCCAGTGTGGAGATCTCTAAGAGGGCCTCGACGTGGAGTGGCCGCTTGCTCGCGATCATGTCCTGCCAGAAAGGCAACTCTCGTGCGGCCACCTCCAGCATGACTCGATGCCCGCCAGGGATCAATTGAACCCCACGGACCGTGGCGTCTCGCATCACGTCATTCACGATAATCATGGTTCGAGCGCTCCCATTGCCTCACCGGCGATCAATTGAGGACCGTAGAACCCACGACGGCCCTGTCATCGAGGGGTTATTGGTCGGCGAAAACGATACGCTTTTTGTCTCACGGCTGCAACTGTGTCACCCGTGATCGTTACCTGCTCGACGCGTGGAACCATGCTTCCGCACTGGGTTTTCGTCCTGACGGTAGCCCTGACGAATGTCCACAATTGATTGACCATTTCGTTCGGTCACAATATGACGGGTACAGGTATCCAGTAGAAGGACGCATGGGATCACGAATCACCGGCACGGAGAGGGTGTTTCGGCTGGGACCGCAACCAACACTGACCTTGCGCGAGCGGCTCATCCTGGACGGGCTATGGTCCGGGAAGAGCACGAATCAAATCGCGGAACAGCTCGGCCTGTCCCTGAATTCTATCAAAGCGGTGCGTCACCGCCTATTGAGGAAGTATCAGGCGTCCAATGCGGCGCAGCTCGTACGAGCCGCCCTCGCGCATGGCGATCTCACTGTGGTCTAGCTGCCCCTCCTCCACACGTTATCGCCCCTCTCCACGTAATTATATTTGTGGGCAATATCCATTCTCAGAGTCCTATTCGACCAGACATCGAATTTCTGCGAGTCACTTTAGCGTCGCTGGAAATCCGTAGTTTGTTCCAACTCCTCCGTGTCGCTCTCACGCGACGTGCTCAACGCGTACCCTGTCATCGGAAAACCACAAGCATCGCAAGTCACGGTTGGTGCACCACTGGGAATCAACATGACCTGACGGCACAGATGGCAAGCTCGAATTTTCATACGCCTCCTTTTGAGTCAGTGTGTCCGTTGTGTGTCCGCAAGCACCCTGGTCCCAAGTTTCTCAATGGCGGTAACTGCTAACCTCGCCACGTTGCGGGCAAACTTGACAAACTCCCTGTACCGTTTTATTAACATCGCACCCTGCTCTAGCCTAACGAGCACTACCTATTCGAGGTCATGATTCGTTATTTTGCATAAGGATACATCATCCTCGTTCGTCACTTCGTTGGTTTGTCAACAGCCTGCTAGTATTGAGTGAGTATGCTTCCGATGGGAGTCTTACTCGCTGAAACGTGTGTTCTGGCTGTGCTGAGCTTTCGTCGGCACATCGTGGTCCTGGTGCCGACGAACCTGCTCCGCCGCATCGTGTTGTCCGGCCAATGTCAGTGCACCGATGAGATTCTTGGTGAGGCGTGGATGATCCTGCGCATACGGGTCACCCAAGCGAAAACTGGCAATCGCGTCATCATAGCGCCTCAATGCTACGTAGGTTTGCCCAAGGTTGTTGGCCAGGGCAGGATGCTCCGGCTTGATGGAGTAGGCGGTTTGAAATGCGGCAAGAGCATCGGGATACCGTTCCTGAACATAGGCAACAATGCCCAGCCACGCATAGGCGCGCCAATCTTGCGGATTCAGAGTTAGGGCTCGGCGAAACGCCTTCTGGGCATCTTCCAACCGGCCAAGACTCGCCAACGCTCGCCCCTCCCCGTCGAACGCCGCAGCAGAAATCGGGGTTTGATCGGCCATGGCCCTGAATTCCAGAAGGGCGTCCTCGGCCAATCCCCTTTCAAGAAACAGGATGCCGCGTTTCTCTCGAACCCGTGCGCGCCCCGGGTCCAGTCGCAACGCTTTCTCGTACTGCGCCATCGCAACGGTCAAATTCCTCCCGGCCACGGATCGATCTGCAAGATGCTCATACTCATCGGCCGTCAGAAGCGGGGGTACCGGCGAGAACCCGTTCTCCGACTTCGGCGACTCAGCCCCTACGCCGATCCGTCCGGCGGTGGCGTCATGATGACTCCGCGGAGGAGGCGCTTGCCCCGCGCACCCGCACACCACACCTGTCAGAGCTATGGCAAGATACCATGCAGGATGACGACGACTATTCATCACAACCGTTATCGGCGGCCGGCGCATAGACTTAACCCGGACTATTCATGAATGCCGTCGCGAGGCGTTCGAGACCGAAGTCCGCCGGGGCTCTTCGCAAGTAAGGCCGATGCAGGCGTACTTGCAGTCCGTCGAGGAGGCCGAACGAGAACAGCCCCGCCGGGCGAGAGGATCGGACGACGGAACAGGTATTTATGAATAGTCCGGGTCAAGGCGGTATGACATCGAAGAATTCGGAGGGACGGTTTGGGCCGTATCAGGGAGCGACCGCATCGCTGAGAAGACGAAGGCCTCGAATCACTGCCGGCCCTAGGAGGATGACGAAGAGCCCCGGAAAAATGAAAAAAATGAGCGGAAAGAGCAGTTTTACCGGCAATTGGGACGCGATCTCTGTGGCTCGCAGGTCCTGTCGGGTCCGTAACCCATCCGCATGAATCCGCAAAGCCTGGCCGATGCTGGTGCCGAATCGTTCCGTCTGAATGACGACCGCCATGAAACCATGGACCTCTTCCACTTGCATGCGTTGCGCGGCGCGACGAAACGCGTCTTGCCTCGATCGCCCGCTGCGCAGCTCTACGCATAGTGTTTCCAGCTCTTGACTCAATTCCCGATGCATTCTCGCCATCTCATGAGCCACCCGATTGAGGGCCACATCAAGACCAAGTCCGGCTTCGACACATATCACGAGTAGATCGAGGGCAGCAGGAAATCCCTCTACGATTTGTGTTTGCCGAGATGCAATGCGGCATCGAAGCCACACATCCGGTGCATACCATCCTGCTAAGCAACCGGCAACAGCCATGATTAGATTGCTCCACCACGGATGAGCCGTCAGCAACTGCAGCAGGAAAAATAAGACGAGCGGACACCCCGTCGCACCTAGCACTTTCGTGCCATAGAACAGTAGCGGCGCATTCCGGCTCCGCAAGCCGGCCGTGAGGAAGCGCACATG
>CAADGJ010000280.1 GCA_900696505.1 uncultured Nitrosospira sp. | reverse complement strand
GCGCGATTGGCTGTTCAAGGAAGAGTCACCGATGGATGGACCGACTCCTCGAATGTGCGCAGAGGAGGACTGCTCGGCATTCTCGGCCGCATTGATCTCAAAGCCTGATGCATTCGGCAAGGTCGTGTCTTGCGTTCGGGTACCGACACGATCCGTTAACACGCTATCCCTGAGATCTTCCCCTCTGCGTGGGCGGAGCGATTCGTTCACATTGCTGTAGGGCGAGACCGTGGTGCCGATGTCCGCGCCGAAGCTCGGATTGAGGGAACGGTTTAAATGCGTGTTCTCGATGTCGCCGCCGATCCTGGTCGGGATGGTGGTGTCCTGGATGTCCATGCCGGTTGGCGCGGAGGTTGCCGGTCGGTTTGGTCGAAGATCGTGCGTAATCGCCTCGCGTTCATCTTCAATGCGTCGTTCTTCTCTCCCGCGCTGTTCGTAATCCAGTGAGTCGAGTTTTTCATATCGCGTGATGAGGCCCTTCATCCGGGTCCTGAGTTTTTTGAGGTCATCTCTCGCGATGGCGACAGTGCCGACAATTTCGCTGAGCGTCCATTGCCGGGCAAAGGTGCCGAGTTTGGGAGACTGGCCAGGGCCGCCGCCCAAACCGCTCGCGCCGCTTCCCACGCCGAACCCCGCGCTGTTATAAATGCCCTTTTGTTGAACCGACATCAAAATGTGATTGGACTGTTCGAGAAGTTCGTCGATGCGATCGAGGGAATCCCATTCGCTCGCGCAGCAATCGAGAAATTCACGGTAGTCGCGGGTGAACTTCGTGGCTTCATTTTGAATATCGAGGATCTTGAGCGGTTCTTTCGCTACGGCATCGTTGCGCTCGTCTTGGTTGAGTGAGGCGGGCTTTTTTTCATCCCGCTCCGCGTCATACAGCGCAGTGCAACCCGCATCAGGGGTGGCGGTAATGCGCTTGTCGGCAGCGCGATTCGGACACCAATAGATTTTCCCGGGCTGATTGAGCGGATTGTCTGACTTGAATTCTCCCGCCTGAACCGCAGGCAGGAGACCCACCAGCAGGAGCCCGACGAGCGCTGACGCGAGCCACTGCCGAGGGCGTAGCGTAATTGTCTGTATCATGGTTTTGATGATGCCCCCCGAGAGACATTGTGTCAATCAAAGGGGAGAATTGTGATGCGCTTGAAAAGGCCGAGGCCGTTCGTTACCCTCCCGCATAATCGAAGTCTCTCACGTTCATAGCCAGGGGGAATGCCCATGCCCGTGATCTATATCGACGAAGCTGCGACCCATGCAGGTCAGGAAGTCACGATTCGCGGATGGCTCCGCAGTCGACGCGACAAGGGAAAACTTCACTTTCTCATTGTGCGGGACGGGACGGGCGATATACAGGCAGTCGTGAGCAAAGGCGCAGTCGGAGACGAGCAGTTTGCCCATTCAGCCGAGCTCACGCAGGAGTCGAGCGTGGTGCTGACCGGCACGTTGCGGCAGGATGCGCGCGCACCGGGCGGGTACGAGCTTGATGTGAAGCGCCTCGCTGTCTTGCAGGTGGCGGAGCCATTTCCCATTCAGCCCAAAGAGCACGGTACAGGATTTTTAATGGAACATCGGCATCTCTGGCTGCGCTCTAGTCGCCAGCATGCCGTGCTGCGCATTCGTCACGAGATTATTCGCGCCTGCCGGAATTTTTTCGATGATCGCGGGTTCACACTGGTCGATGCGCCGATTTTTACGCCGAATGCCTGCGAGGGCACTACGACACTGTTTCAGACGCAATATTTTGATGAGACGGCGTACCTGACGCAGAGCGGCCAGCTCTATAGCGAAGCCACTGCCGCCGCCTTTGGAAAGGTCTATTGTTTTGGTCCGACATTTCGCGCGGAGAAGTCCAAGACGCGCCGGCATCTGATGGAATTCTGGATGGTGGAGCCCGAAGTGGCTTTCGCCGAACTGCCCGACATGATGGATCTCGCCGAGCAGTTTTTGGCGCATATCGTCGCGGCTGTGCTGAAGACGCGTCGTGCCGAATTGCAGATCTTGGAGCGGGATATCGCGAAGCTGGAGCGCGTGACGGCGCCGTTCCCCCGCATTACGTATGAGGAAGCCGTGGACATTCTTCAGCGGAAAGGAAATCCCGCCAAACGAGGAGATGATTTTGGCGCGGACGATGAAACCATTCTATCGAAAGAATTCGACCGCCCCGTCATCGTGCATCGATATCCGGCTTCGCTCAAAGCCTTCTATATGGAGACCGATCCGGCTCGCCCTGATCTTGCCCTGTGCATGGATGTGTTGGCGCCCGAGGGGTATGGCGAAATCATCGGCGGCGGGCAACGCATTCACCAGCACGAGAAATTGTTGGCGCGGATACGCGAGCACCATCTCCCGGTCGAAGCGTTTCAATGGTATCTCGATCTGCGTCGCTACGGCTCGGTTCCACATGCCGGATTCGGAATGGGAATCGAGCGCGCGGTGGCGTGGATTTGCGGCCTCGAACATGTGCGGGAGACGATTCCTTTCCCCAGAATGTTGTACCGGTTATATCCATAGGTTTTCCCCATCCTTCCCATCGGCTGATTCCTCCTGCGCTCACCGAAATGCTGCCATTCCATCTGTCTGATTTTTTGGACGGGTCTCGCGTTTCACAACCATTTTCATGCCGCAATTAATCGAAGGGTGGGATAGTTTCCCACAGGTTTGTCCACAAATGTGGATAACTTTGCTGCCAAATTGCGGCCTGCAAACGATGGGTCAAAAGCGAACAATATTCTTGATAAATTGGAGCAAAATCTGTTGACAGCTGTTTTGGTGGGTGTATACTCCAGCCAATGTGTGGTGAAAAGTGGGTGGAAGTGGGTGTATGGATTCTGCTCGCGGTTCCCATGAGCCGGTTTTAGTCGACGAAATCGTATTCTGGCTGCAGTGCAAACCAGGTGGAGTTTACGTGGACTGCACTCTTGGATATGCAGGGCTCGCTACCCGGATCCTTCATCACACCGCTCCAGATGGCATTCTCATTGGGATCGATCGCGATGCGGATGCGCTGGAAGAATCCCGCGCGCGCCTGCAAGGCGTCATGCCCCGAGTACATCTTCGGCATGGAAATTTTTCGCAACTCAAAACACTCGTGGCGCAGGTCGGGGTCCAGCATGTGGATGGTGTGATTTTCGATCTCGGTGTGTCCTCGCCGCAACTCGATCGGCCGGAGCGCGGATTCAGTTTTCGTGACGATGGCCCATTGGACATGCGCATGGATCGGAGCGAAGGACGCACGGCAGCCGACCTTATACGAGAGATGCCTGAACGTGAATTGGCGGATGTGATCTATCAATTGGGCGAGGAGCGGTATTCGCGCAGAATCGCCCGCGCGATCGTGGAGGCGAGAACGCAACGGGTCATCGGGACGACGAGGGAATTAGCGGCGGTGGTGGAGCATGCCGTGCCGGCTTCGTACCGGCATGGGCGAATCCATTGCGCCACGCGGACGTTTCAGGCGCTACGAATCGCGGTGAACCGGGAATTGGAGGTGATCGAACCGGCGCTTCGCGATGCCGTCGATCTAGTGGCCCCCGGAGGACGAGTCTGCGCCGTGTCGTTCCATTCTCTTGAGGACAGAATTGTGAAACATACGTTTCGGGCTTTGGCAAATGGCCCGGACGCTGCAGTGAGGGTGCTCACAAAAAAACCGGTCATCGCGTCGGAGAGCGAGCGTGACCATAACCCGCGTTCGCGCAGCGCCAAGTTGCGTGTCGTGGAGCGGATGTCCAAGGAGTCTATGCAATGAAAGCCGTCGCGTTTGCCGCGGTCACGTCGTTGGTGTTGCTCTTCGTGTGGGAACGGGTGGACATCGTTCGCATCGGATACCACATCGAGCGGCTGAAAGCGCAAAAAGTGCTGCTCGAGCGTGAGCGGGATGAATTGCAAGTCAAGCTGTCGGGGCTCACGGCGCCTGAACGGATTGCACGCTTGGCCAGCGATAAATTGGGTATGTTGCAACCGGAGAAGGGCCAGGTGGTCGTCATCAACTTTGAGCCCGAAGCGCCTGCGAATCCCGTTGCCGCAGAAGGCGAAATTCGGATAGCGAAGAATATGGTCACCCGGAGAGCGCGATAGTGGCTTCGCCCTCCTTTCGTGGTCGCCGGATCCTGGTGGCCTGCGGGTTGTCTGGTGCGTTTATCCTCGTGATTGTCCGCCTGGTGAACCTTCAGGTGATGCAATCGGCGGAGTTGACCGTCAAGGCTGACCGGCAACATCAAAAAAATGTGACGCTGGAGGGGGCGCGCGGCACCATCTACGATCGGAACAGCAAAGTGCTGGCGATGAACATGGATGTGCCGTCCGTGTTCGGGGTGCCCGCTTCGCTCGGAAATCCAGGAGTGGCCGCCCGCAATCTCTCGCCGATCTTGCATGTGAAGGCAACCGAACTCGAAAAAAAGTTGAAGCAGGAAAAGCATTTCGTGTGGCTTGCCAGAAAGCTGGAACCAGAGCAGGGACGGCGGCTTGAACGGCTTGGCCTCGATGGCGTCGGTGTGGTGATGGAAGGCCGTCGGTTCTACCCGAAGGGCCCGCTGCTGTCGCATGTGCTGGGATTTGCCGGGATGGATGATCGTGGCCTGGAAGGAGTGGAGCTGCGATACGAGCAGTATCTGCGCGGCGAAAAACGGGCCGTGGTGTTGCAGCGAGATGCCTTGGGTCGCGCGGTTTTCCCCAAGGGATTGAATGAAGAAGGCGCCGCCGCCGGACATAGCCTCACGCTGACGGTCGACGAGGTGGTGCAGTATATCGCCGAGAAGGAGCTGGATGAGGCGGTGACACGATCCAGTGCCAAGTCCGGCACGATGATTGTGATGGATCCCCGGAGCGGCGCCGTGCTGGCTATGGCCGTGAGTCCGCGATTCGATCCCAATACGGTCGGCGCCCTGGCTCCCGACCGATGGCGTAACCGTGCCCTGACCGACACCTACGAACCGGGCTCGACCATGAAGGCCGTCATTGCAGCGGCGGCGCTGGAAGAAAAGGTCATGACCCCGGGCAGTATGATTTATGGTGAAAACGGACAATTCGCGATTGCCAACACGATCATCCATGACCATGAAAAAGCCGGCTGGATGACGTTTGCCCAGATGATTCAAAAATCGAGCAATATCGGCGCTGCCAAGGTCGGGATGGCGTTGGGTGAATGGCGGGTGTTCGACTATTTGAAGGAGTTTGGCTTCGGAGATAAGAGCGGCATTGATCTGCCGGGTGAAACGGCCGGATTGCTACGAGGGCCTCGCCAATGGGGCAAACGCTCGTTGGCCTCCATTTCCATGGGGCAGGAAGTGGGTGTCACTCCATTGCAGATGGTGACGGCAATTTCGGCGATCGCCAATGGCGGCGTTCTCATGAAGCCGTATGTTGTCTCGGAGATCCGTAACGGCAAAGGGCAATTGGTGGCGCAGAATATGCCGCAAGCCAAACGTCGTATTATTTCTGCCGACACGGCGCGGACGTTGACGACGCTTCTGGAAGGAGTGGTCACCCACGGAACAGGGACCAAGGCAGCTATCCCCGGTTTTCGTGTGGCCGGCAAGACCGGCACCGCTCAAAAAGTCGACCCCCGAACCGGCAAGTACTCCTCCACGCTCCTGGTCGGATCGTTTCTCGGCTATGTTCCAGCGGAAGACCCGCGACTGGCCATGATTGTGGTGATTGACGAACCGCGCGGCGAAGGCTGGGGTGGTGTGGTGGCGGCTCCGGTGTTCCGGCGGGTCGGCGAGCAGGTGCTCAATTATCTGGGTGTCGCAGTCGATGAACCGGTCAAGTTGGCGATGGCGGGGCTGGAATCCT
Organism: uncultured Nitrosospira sp.; assembly: GCA_900696505.1. Lineage (GTDB taxonomy): Bacteria > Nitrospirota > Nitrospiria > Nitrospirales > Nitrospiraceae > Nitrospira_A. Next base: position 3,636 of record CAADGJ010000280.1, on the reverse strand, counting down.
GATATGACGTTGGATGAACTGATCAGTCCCATTCAGGGGCGCCTTGGAGTGCTGGAGCGGAGCGGAGATCAGCGCGTGGCCATTGACGCGTTGACCGATGATTCCCGGCACGTCCAGCCCGGTGCGCTCTTTGTGGCCGTGCAGGGAGAGCGGGTCGACGGCCACGAGTTTCTAGACCGTGTCGTGAAGGCGGGGGCTGCGGCCGTCGTCGTGGGTCGCCACAGTCAGGTCGGATCGACGCCGTGTATCCGTGTGCAGGATTCCCGGGCGGCGTTGGGAATGGTGGGAAGCCGATTTTATGGAGATCCTTCTGCTGCGCTCCGCATGGTCGGAGTGACGGGGACCAACGGGAAGACCACGACGACGTATGTCGTGAAAACCATGCTGGAGGCCGCGAATCGGCAGGTCGGTCTCATCGGCACGGTCGCGTACCTCGTCGGAAAAGAATCCATTCCGGCGTCGCATACCACCCCCGGTGCGTTGGAGTTGCAGAAATTATTTGCACGAATGGTCGAGAAGAGGTTGGATACGGTCGTCATGGAAGTGTCGTCTCACGCCTTGGCCCTTGATCGCACCGCCGGCTCGGAATTCGATGTCGCCGTGTTTACCAACCTCACGCAGGACCATTTGGACTTCCATCTGGATATGGAACGGTACTTCCAGGCGAAGCGCAAGTTGTTCGCCGAACTCGGCCAGCCTGGCTCGCGCAAGACGAAAAAGCGGGCCATCATCAATGCGGATGATCCCTGGGGCGCACGGATGCGCGAAGCCTGCACGGTCCCGGTGTGGACCTATGGGTTGCATCAACAGGCCGACATCCATGCGGACGAGGTGACATTGTCGCCTGCGGGCACCAGTTTTACGTTGCGCACCCCGGCCGGTACATGCCCGATTCAGAGTCGCCTGGTCGGAGAACACAACGTCTCGAACCTGCTTGCCGCGATCGGGGTCGTGCTCCACGAAGGATTAACACTGGAGCAAGTCCGTGCCGCGGTGGGCGTTGTCTCCAATGTACCGGGGCGATTCGAACGGGTTGACGCAGGACAGGACTTCACGGTGGTGGTGGACTATGCGCATACCGAAGATGCCTTGGTCCGATTATTGACCGCGGCCCAGGCGCTTCGCACGGGGCGTATCATTACCCTGTTTGGATGTGGTGGCGACCGGGATCGCACCAAGCGTCCCAAGATGGGTCGCGCTGCGGTTCAGTATAGTGACGTGGTGATCCTGACATCGGACAATCCGCGCACGGAAGACCCGGCGTCCATTCTCAGCGAAGTCGAGGTCGGGGTGAAGGACGCGCTGACGGCTCGCAGTCATGTTCGATATCGGATGATTGCGGATCGACGCGCAGCAATCGAGGCTGCCATCAACGAGGCGAAGGCCGGCGATATGGTGTTGATTGCGGGAAAAGGCCACGAGGACTATCAGATCGTGGGGACGACGAAACATCACTTCGACGATCGGGAAGTGGCGCGTGAGATGATTCAGGCGCGCCGATCCTGACGCTCAGCGAGGCATGACATGCGGGAGCATGGACATCGTGGCGTAATGGCGTTGTTTACAGTCGAAGAAATTTGTGAAGTGTTGAGCGCCAAGTCGCCGACTGGCCTGAGTCCGCAAGATTTGAAGCAGCGGATCCGCCGGGTGGTGACCGATTCTCGTCTGGTGCGCAAAGGTGATCTGTTCATCGCCTTCCAGGGAGAGCGATTCGACGCGCATACGTTCGTGCCGAAAGTCTTTGCGCAAGGCGCCGTTTGTGCAATCGTGCAGGAGGACTACCGCCTTCCGCCGATGAAGCCGCGAGCCGGCGCACCGATTGTGCTCGGCGTGAGAGATACGCTCGAAGCCTTTCAGCGGTTGGCGACGCACTATCGCAACCGGTTTGCCATCCCGGTGATCGCCATCACGGGGAGCAACGGGAAGACGACGACGAAGGAGATGGTCGCTCATGTGGTCGCACAGCGGTGGAAAACGCTCAAGACCGAGGGCAATCTGAATAATCGCATCGGCGTGCCGCAGACATTGTTCCAGCTGGCGCCGCGGCATCAGGCTGCGGTGATCGAAATGGGCGTCGATCAGCAGGGGCAAACGACCCGGCTGTGCGAAATCGCGAGACCGACGGTCGGCGTGATTACCAATATCGGACCGGACCATCTGGAATTTTTCGGCAGCATGGAAGGGTCCGCGCAAGCCAAGGCCGAGTTGCTCGATCATCTGCCGCAAGACGGGTCGGTGGTGCTGAACGCCGACGATGAGTATTTCGATTATCTGGCTGCCCGTGCTCAATGCCGGGTGGTCGCGTTTGGTTCGTCATCCAAGGCAGCCGTTCGTGCCGCGAATGTGCGAACCGATGACAAGGGGGGCACGCTCTTCGGACTGGTGCTTCCCGGAAAGACGCGTCAGACGGAGGTTCGTATCCGGACTCAGGGGCAACACAACGTGAGTAATGCCCTGGCGGCGGCCGCCGTGGGACATGCGTTGGGGCTGTCCGGCGCGGCTATCGCCGAAGGATTGGCAAAGTTTCGTCCGGCCGCGATGCGATCACAGATCAGTTCTTCGCATGGTGTGCAGGTCATCAATGATTGTTACAACGCCAATCCCGCGTCGATGAAGGCCGCCATCCAGCTCCTGGCGCAATTGGGGCGTGACAAACGATCGATCGCGGCTCTGGGTGACATGCTGGAGTTAGGGGCGGATACCAAACGCATGCATCGGGACGTCGGAGCGTTTCTCGCCGAGCAAGGGATCGGGCACCTGATGGCCTGTGGTGTCTTGGGACGGGAGCTGGCGGCCGGTGCACGTCAAGCGGGCATGCCGGCTGATCGGATTACAGAACATCCGGATGCCCAGGCCGCAGCCACGGCTTTGGCACGGATGGTGCGACAGGGCGACGTGGTGTTGGTCAAGGCGTCGCGCGGGATGCGGATGGAACAGGTCGTCGACGCGCTGACCGGCATGCGACGCGTGGCGAAAAAGGCCTGTTAGCCCACACTTAAAGGAATTTTAGAATCCGCCGATTTTGGGCGGGCAAAGAAGCCGTAGGATGTTATACAACTGGCTCTATCCACTTCATACACAGTTTTCGTTCCTGAACGTCTTTCGCTATCAGAGTTTCCGGATCATCTACGCAGCGGTCACCGCGTTTCTCATCGCATTTGTGATGGCGCCCTGGGTCATCCGGAAATTGCAGGAGATTAAACTCGGCCAGCAGATTCGCGACGACGGGCCGAAGCGGCACTTGGCCAAGAGTGGAACGCCGACGATGGGCGGCATTCTCATTATCTTTGCGGTCGTGCTCTCCACGCTCTTGTGGGCCGACATGACCAACCGCTACGTGTGGTTGGTGGTGGTGGCGACCGTCGGCTTCGGCGCCGTGGGATTTGCCGACGACTATCTGAAATTCATCAAGCGCCAATCCAAAGGACTGTCGGCCGCGCAAAAATTTTCCGGCCAGTTCCTCGTGGCGTTGGCCATCGGCGTCTTTCTCTACACCCTCCCGAGCTACACGACCAAACTCAGCGTGCCCTTCTTCAAGTTTTTTACGCCGGACTTGGGCTGGTTCTACATTGTGTTCGTCATCCTTGTCATCGTCGGCAGTTCCAATGCCGTCAATTTGACGGACGGGCTCGATGG
>CAADGJ010000279.1 GCA_900696505.1 uncultured Nitrosospira sp. | reverse complement strand
TTATGAAAAATGTTGCGGACGTGGTTCTTGACCGTCTTTTCACTGAGGTCCAGGCTGTTGGCAATTTCCTTATTCGTTTTTCCGTCTGCGACCAAGCGGAGGACGGTGATTTCCCGTTCGGTCAGGTCATGTTCAACCCAGGCCGGCTTTTTGCCTTTTTTCTGAGACATCAGTGAGAACTCGGCCAGGATCTTGCTGGCGACCGAAGGATGGATGAGCGATTCCCCGCGATAAATGGCCCGGATTGCTGCCACAATTTGGGACGATTCGGAATCTTTCAGCAGATATCCCGTTGCCCCCGCCCGTACGAGATCGAAAATATATTGCTGCTCTTCATACATGGTCAGTGCGACGATTCCCATGTGAGGGAATTCGCGTTTGATTTGCCGCGTGGCTTCGATGCCGCCCATGCGCGGCATGCTGACATCCATGAGGATGACATCCGGCATGAGGGTCTTGGTTTTTTCTACGGCTTCGACACCGTCTTGGGCTTCGCCGACGACGTTGATGTCTTCCTTCGTCTTCAGAATAGCCGCCAGCCCTTCACGAACTACGCGGTGATCATCGGCGATCAGGACCTTAATTTTTTCCATGACGAATCGTCTCCTTGTCGGCTAGCGGGATGCGCAACACAATCCGCGTGCCGCGTCCCTTTTTCGAATCGATCGTGGCCTCACCGCCCACCAGTCGCGCTCGTTCCAAGATGCCACGAATGCCGAAGTGGTCCCATTTTTCAGGATCGCGGAGCACTGCGTCCATGTCGAACCCGATCCCGTTATCGGAAATGGTCACTTGTAACAGGTCGAGGCGAATGTCGAGTTGAACCGACACCCGGCCCGCCTTGGCGTGCTTCTGCACGTTGCTCAACGCTTCTTGGACGATCCGGAATAAAAAAATCTTCGTGCACGGGAACAGGATCGTCTCGTCTCCGGTCACGGAAAAGGCCGTCTTGATATGGTACTGCGTTTCGTAGGACTTCAAATAGTTCGTGAGGGCCGGGATGAGCTCCATTTTATCGTAGTGGAGCGGCCGTAGATTGAAGATGACCTGCCGCGCTTCTTGAATCGCTAGCTTCAGCTGAGCTTTGGATTCACGGATCGTCGCCAAACTGGCTTGCGGGTTTTTGCGAAGCAGTTCCTGCGAGAGCTCCAACTTGAAATTGACGCCGGCGAGGCTTTGCACCAGGCCATCGTGAATCTCGCACGCGATGCGTGTTCGTTCTTCTGTCACCGCCGCGCCGGTCTCTTTCACGTAAAGCCGGTACAACGATTGGTATTTGTTCAAGGCTTTCTCAATATCCGCCGTGGCGCGGATGCGGGCTTCGATCAGTTGCCACATGAATTTGGCGCTGGCTCCGCCGATGACTGAAACGCCCATGCGACGGATGTCCTGGAGATATTCGCCGACCTCGGGGTTGCCCGACACATCGATCACCAGATCCACGGGACCCATTTTGAGCAATTGCCGATAATTGCGGGTGACGCGAATATGAAGGCGTTTGGCGAGCCCCAGCCCAGGCGCTTCCGGACTGATATCAGCGACGCCGACGATGCGTACCAGCGGGTCGTTGGCGAAAATTTCCATCAAGGCCGTGCCCCCGCGCCCCGCGCCGATGATGACGACGTGCGTAGCGCCCGGTGATCGCCGTTTGGTCGGGCGGCGGGTCGTTCGTCGTTCTTGTGATGTTTTGGTTGTGGCCATATCAGTCAGACAATCCGATGGACGGCGGTTCTCCTCTGTTGGCACCTATCCTGCCTGGGTCTCTTCACACGGACTCTGATCCGGAACAGCGGGAAGGAGGGGAGGGCCTAACGCTCCCGGCGCTGCTGGGCCAGGGATTTGATTTCATCCATGAACTGATCGATGTCTTTAAACTCTCGGTACACCGACGCGAATCGAACGTAGGCCACCTGATCGAGTTGAGACAGCTCTTTCATCACTTCTTCGCCGACGGCGGTGCTGACGATCTCGGTTTCGCCCATATCCTGGATGCGTTTTTCGATGCGGTCGGTGACGGTTTCGATGGTCGCGGTGCTGATCGGTCGCTTTTCACAGGCCTTTTTGAGTCCGGACACGATCTTGCTTCGATCGAATGGTTCCCGGCGGCCGTCCTTTTTCACGACGGCGGGCATGGTCTCTTCGACACGTTCGTAGGTAGTGTAACGGCGTTTGCACGAGAGGCATTCACGCCGCCGGCGGATGACCTCGCCTTCTTTGGCCATCCGCGAATCGACGACTTTGTCTTCGACATCGTCGCAGAAAGGACATTTCACGGGCGGCCGTCCTGCCTAAGCGGGAGACGAATCGTAGGCATGAAAGATGGGGAAACGGTTGCACAATGTTTTGGCCTGCGCCCGTACCTCGGCCTGCACCTGCTGGTCTTGGGGATGCTGCAACACGCGATCGATCAACGCCACGATTTCGCGCATCTCCGCTTCGCGCATGCCGCGTGTCGACACAATCGGGCTGCCGATGCGAATGCCGCTCGCCACGGCCGGCGGCTTTTCATCATACGGGATGGCGTTTTTGTTGACGATGATGCCTGCTGCGTCCAGGGCAGCGTCGGCTTCTTTTCCCGTGATGCCCTTGTTGGTCAGGTTCACCAACATCAAATGCGTATCGGTTCCTCCGGACACAATCTTGTAGCCACGATCGACCAGCCCTTGCGCCAGGGTGCGGGCATTGGCCAGCACTTGCTGTTGATACCGCTTGAAGGCCGGAGACATCGCCTCCTTGAAGGCGACGGCTTTTGCGGCAATCACATGCATGAGCGGGCCCCCTTGCAGGCCGGGGAAAATAATCTTATCGACAGCCTTCGCATGTTCGGCTTTGCACATCGTCACGCCGCCGCGAGGGCCACGCAACGTCTTATGAGTTGTCGTGGTGACAAAGTCGGCGTAGGGGACGGGGTTGGGATGCAACCCGGCCGCGATCAATCCGGCGATGTGGGCGATATCGACCAAGAGATAGGCGCCGACCGACTTGGCGATATCCTGAAACTTGGCAAAGTCGAGCGTGCGGGCGTAGGCGCTGGCACCAACGACCAACATGCGCGGGCGGCACTCTTCGGCGATCTTGCGGACTGCAGCGTAGTCAATGGTTTCCGTCTGGCGATCGACGCCATAGGAAAAGGCGCGGAAAATGATTCCGGAGAAGTTGACCTTGCTGCCGTGTGTGAGGTGTCCACCCTGGGCCAGATCCAGTCCGAGGATTGTGTCGCCGGGTTTGAGCACCGCGAGATAGGCTGCCATGTTGGCCTGCGATCCCGAGTGCGGTTGCACGTTGACGTGTTCGGCTCCGAAGATTTGTTTGGCGCGGTCGATCGCGAGGCTTTCGACGGTATCGACGTGCTGGCAGCCGCCATAATAGCGTTTGCCCGGGTACCCTTCGGCGTACTTATTCGTCATCACGCTGCCCTGAGCGGCCAGGACGGCGGGACTGGCAAAGTTCTCCGATGCGATCAGCAGCAACTTATCGCGCTGCCGCTGCTCTTCGGCGACGATGGCCTCGTACGTTTCCGGGTCGGTCGATTTCAACGCATCCAACGAACCGATCAAATCCTGCATGCTTCCTCCGGGCGCGGCCTCTGATTCAGCGGTGGCCACGCATGATCGCGCGAACTAGGCCGTGGGCGCGGCTTCTTCGGCAGCTTCCGTCTCTTCCTGTTTCTTGACCACATGGACCGCAATCGTCGCGGTCACTTCGCGCGGCAACTTGATCGCGATGGCGAACGTTCCCAGTTCCTTGATCGGCTGGGCCAATTGGATCTTGCGACGGTCGACGGTAAATCCCTGTTCGGCCAGACCTTCCGCGATATCCTTGGCCGTCACGGACCCGAACATTTTGTCATCCTTGCCGACCTGTGCGGCAATGGTCAGCGACACGGTTGAGATCTTCTTGCCATGGGCTTCGATCTCTTGCTTTTCTTTCTTGGCTTTTTCAGCGGCCGCGCGCTTGGCATGTTCGAATTCTTTGATATTCCGGCTGTTCGCCTCAACGGCCTTCTTGCGCGGCAACAGATAGTTCCGAGCAAACCCATTCGAGACGTCTAACAGATCGCCGAGGTCGCCCACGCCCTCGAGTGTTTCCTGGAGAATCACCTTCATACTGCAACTCCTTCTGTTGGAAAGGGAAAAAGCATACTGGCGGGCTGTGCAAAAGTCAATTGATCCGGAGCGGCCGAGAGGGGTTTTCTTCGTGGTCTGGGAATGGGAAGGCCTGTGCCTGCTCGCCATGGAGTACCGCTCGTTATGCGGGTTTTAAAGATTTCGAACAGGGGAACGTCTGATCGCTGCTGGACAGGGTCTTTCCCGAGTCTTTAAGATACGGTCCCTGTTTCATGGCCCAGCCTGTCACGGATGCGCCCCAACGAAATGCAGGAGCACGACCCATCATGACCGCCATGCCCGGCACGTTGCCGGATCTTCTTGATCAACTGGCTGCCGCGCTCGAACGTAACGCCGCACAGAGTGTGGATCAGGGGCGCGATCAAGCCGTGGCGCTCGTACGCGGACGGTTGCTTCAGACGATCGGGACCCTGCATCTGTA
>CAADGJ010000278.1 GCA_900696505.1 uncultured Nitrosospira sp. | reverse complement strand
TTCGTCATGTGTGAGGAGACTGTCTTCGATGAGCATGGTGCACCTCTCAATCCTTTCCCGCGCCTTAGGCCGCTTGATCGGGAGGCGTCAGGCGCGTGAACCGGATGCGTTTCCCGGTCGAGAGCAGTCCCGACACGGGAAGCTTCATGAACTCGCGTGCCGACAGGGGCCAGACACCATCTTTATCTTGGGTGGGCTTCTGTTGTTCGGTGCGTCGAACCGGGCGCTGGATCTGCTGTTTCATGGTGTCCTCCTCCCGTGATGAAGAGCGATCAACCTGCCTGTATGTTGTTCTACCGCCTGTCGTCGGAAGTCACGACTAGCGGAATCCCTGGGGCCGGGAAGGCTTCTCCCTAGTCCATCAGGCGGTCGTTTTGATCGAAAACATCTGCCTGGTACCAGTTTTTATTTCGACGAAAAACGTTTCTTTGTTTGACGTTTCGGTATCACCACGATACAAACGACCTGAACAGCAATTTCGTATACATCCATCATTCTGCTCGAGATAAGGCCAGGAACTCACCGATTTACACCTCTCCGTTCTATCGGTCACGCTCCGCCTACCACTGTTATGGAATATAATCGCGCTCCCAGGCCAGATGCGTTTACGCAAGGTTGCCGCGATCTGTTGCGAACGTTCACCTACGAAGACGTGATGGCGTGGCTCTGCTACGCCGCGCCCATGTTATTCATGATCGGCCCCGCGGCAGTCATGGCCCACGAGCCGCTGACAAGTATTCTCTTCCATAGCGCCATCGGCTTTTCCTTGAGCGCGCTGATCCACCGCATCGGTCACGCATTACTGACGCCGTTGCCCAAGGGGCCGCATGCCATCTATCTCAGCGCGACCCGGCGGCTTCCCCTGCGATTGACCCTGAGCCAGTTCGTCTGGCTGCTCGAAGGCCTGGTCGCCTTGGGGCTATTCTGTGGCCTGCTGTCGAAGCGTTGCTGGCTCGCCGGTGGTACGGACCTGCTTGTGGCTGGATGGGTCCTGTTTCTGCTGGGGGGTGGATTGTTTTTCCTGCCGGTGCGACTCGTCAAGCTCTGGGAGATGCGGCACTATCCCGCCACCTCGCTCGTCGGTCCGTCCGATGACGTGATCAATCGGTCGCTTTCCTGTCTGCCCCGCCTGTTCAAGTAATCTGTCCGTATTCTCATCGAGCGCAGGTGCGTTCTGCGCATCTTGATCCTGTCCCGTCCACCCGTTACGATGCCAGCCACATTCATGCTGGAGGGCATCATGGCGAAGATTACTGAAGTCGCTCCGGACCTGTTTCGTATCACGACCTTCCTTGAACCGTTTAACCTTCAATTCAGCCAATTCCTGGTGCGTGACGAGCAGCCGTTGTTGTTTCACACCGGCCCGCGCGCACTGTTTGCCGATGTGAAAGAGGCGGTGGCTTCGCTGATCAACGTGCGGATGCTCCGCTGGATCAGCTTCAGCCATTTCGAAGCCGACGAATGTGGATCGCTGCCGGAGTGGCAGCAGGTTGCCCCGCAGTCCGACGCCGTGTGCAGCCTGGTTGGAAAACTGGTGAGCGTGGATGATTGCCTGGCGCTTCGTCCGGCGAAGGGAATGGCAGACGGAGAGGTGCTGCAGACGGGCAAGTACCGTTTTCAGTTTCTGGCGACGCCGCATGTGCCGCATTGCTGGGAGTCGGGCCTGTTGTTCGAAGAGACGCAGCGCACGCTGCTCTGTTCCGACCTGTTTCATCAGGCAGGCGATGGCGAGCCGGTGACCCAGTCCGATGTCGTCGGGCGCTGCCGGGAGGTACTCATGGAATATCAACAAGGTCCGCTGGCCAACTACATGCCCTACTGCACGTTGACGGATCCCACCTTGAACCGGTTGGCGGCGTTGAAGCCAAACACTCTGGCGACCATGCATGGTTCGGTCTATGCGGGCGATGGGGCGCAAGCGCTGCGCGACCTGGCTCACGTCTTCCGCGAGATCCTCGGTAGCCCGGCCCCCGTCTCAATGCCATCTCCATGAAATCTTTTTCATGCTGAACTAATCCATTCCTCATGTCGCCGGCCTACAGTGGGGCAAGGTGAGCCGGCAGAGACGCCACCCGGCCGCCATGGTGACGGGCGTCGAATCGGGCGCATGGGAGGGAGGCGCAGCCATGAAAGACGTGACCACATCTCCATCGTTGGTTGCACGCAGTCTCAAGTCGGATCGGGCGAAGCCGCTGTCGCGGGGGCTCTCGGACCTGGCCGGCTGGTTATTTACCGTCAATGCCGATCGCTGGCGGCGGCGGGCACAGTTTTACGAACGCCATCGCGATTATTTTCCGCGCGTGGCCGCGAGTCCGTTCGTGGATCGTTGTCGGGAGCTGGAGGCGGCCTCTCGCGAATTCGCCGAGGTGTTGTTCGCGATGCCGCCACGGGTCGACTTGGTGCCGATCCAGGTGACGGTCTCCCGGATCAAGTAATGGACGGGGATTCGAACCACATCCCTCCTCTCATGGGATTCCAGCATTGAATCTGTGCGGCTGACAGCTTACGCTAAGCCATTAGCTGTCAGCCTATTCAGAAAGGGGAGCCATATGCTGGTTTCTAGAATCCTTCTCGTACTGGCCCTGGCCGGGTTTGTCGGCTGCGCCGGCACGACCCCTCCAGTCCGCACGAACAGCGGCGCACATCCGCCCCAACTCGCGGACGTGATTCCGCCTGATCAGCCGTTTCAACGCCATATGGTCGATCTTCACGGCCTTCATCTCAGCGTGTTGGAAGCCGGGACGGGCGATCCGATCATCTTCGTCCACGGCGTGGTCACCACCAGCAATATCTTCCCCAAATATGTCGGGGCCTATTCGCCGGAGTTTCGCGGCATCGCGGTAGATTTGCGCGGCTACGGCGATTCGGAAAAGCCGGCGACCGGTTATTCCATTCCTCAGTTTTCCAACGACCTGATCAAACTGGCCGACGTACTCCAGATCAAGAAGGCGGTGTGGGTGGGTGTGTCGATGGGCGGCATGATTCTGCAACGGCTGGCGTTGGATCATCCTGAGCGTGTGCGGGCGTTGGTCTTGGTTTCCACGACCGACGGGCCGATGATTCTGGACAAGGACATTCCCACCATCGGCGCGCCGCGTGACTATCGCGAGGTGTCGAAAAACATGATTGTGGAGAGTTTCCCGGCCGACACGCAGGCGAAGACCTATCAGCCGCTGCTCGACCGTATTCCGACCTGGAACGGCACGGTGATCCGGGAGGCACTGACCTCCATGTCGCAGTTCAACGTTCATGGCCAGTTGACGCGTATCCAGGTGCCGACATTGATCATGGTCGGCGTCAAAGATGATGTGGCGACACCGGCGATTGCCAAGGGCATCCAGGCGCAGATCGCCGGTTCGCAGGTCGTGGAGTACCAGACCGGCCATTTCATGATGGCGGAAGACCCCGATCGGTTTCGCGCCGTGCTCGGGGAGTTCTTGAAAGGGTTGCCGCCATCGCAGTAGTGCGGCAGGCACGCGGGCGATTCGCGGCCCGTGCGCCGCATCCGGCGGGATGGTATGATGCCGGAAGACAGTTCACATGGCTCTATCACTCAGAGGGGAGATTATGACCAAGTACGTATCGCGATCGATCATCGGCATCTCACTCGGTCTGCTGCTGTGGTCGGGAACCGGCCTGGCGACGGAACCGGCTGATGTGGAGAAGTTTGTGAATGCCCGCATCGAAATCGGCGAAATGATGACGAACTATTTCAAAGGCGGGGAATCGTACGGATCAGGGCAGCGGCCGTCGCCGGAGAAAATGAAAGAAATGGGCGACGATATCAACGGCAAGCTCAGTGACTTGCTGTCGAAGCGAGGCCTGTCGCTGGAAGAATATCGCGTGCGCAGCAAAGAAATCTTCGCCGATAAGGAAGCGGTCGACGCCTACCTGGCCAAACATCCCGATCTGAAGGCGCGTTATGACGCGTTGCCGCTCAGCCGGATGAGCGGGGGTGGGGGAAGCACCGGTCGGGGGTATTAGCAGGCGGGTCACTCTCGCTCAAGACCTGCTCAAAAATTGAAACGCTCGGCGTATGCATCAGTACGCCGAGCGTTTTCATTTCGTGAGCCGCGCTGGCCCGGGAAGCCGCCTTATACGACCTGGATGAACAGATTCGTCAAGTGCTCCATGCCGATGCAGTCGAGGATGCAGTAGGCGCGGTACTGCATACGGCCCTTCTCGCCTGCCAGGAAACTGACCGTCGATTCCCGATTCATCATCCACAGAGGGCTGGTTTCCTGCTTCCAGCCGTCTTCAGCGCGAACGGTAATCTGGTGCGTGTCTCCCGCGGCCAAACTGGTGAGGTCTTCACCGAAGACGAAGGTGATTTTCACCATCGTGTCCTTGGGCACCTGCAGCATCCGCTTTCCGCCATAGGGTTTGCCTTTCTCATCGAAGAATCCCTTTTCGCTCACGCGCACCTTGATCTCCAGCGGAGCCTTGTCGGCGCCGTTGGCATAGGTCAGCGCCGGCGCCAGCAAGGCGGCGGCAAAGGCCAAGGTGGTGAGGCCGGTGGCGAATCGCTTCATGATCTCCTTCATGATCCTGATCTCCTATCTTCCGACCGGCTGCTGTTCGAGCCGGCCCTTCCCTGGTCGGGAGCGACGGTGGTGGAATGTTGCGGTGACGAGAGCGGAGTGGGTTGTTCAGTACGATGCGGACTGTGTGTTCCCGAACGCTTCGCCTGCTGTATTGACCTTAGCACAGCACCGGTGGTTGGCAAGTTCTTTCACCGGATGAGCAGGCGCAGCACGTAGGAAAAGAAGATAGGTGTCGACTCAGGGTAAACCCTTGTCCAGCAAGGCTTTGGCGGTATCGATCGGAATCTCGCGCCAGGCGCCCGGTTCAAGATCTGCGAGCGCAAAGGGGCCGTATTGAATGCGGCGCAGCCTCGTGACTTCATGGCCCAGCGCGTTGAACAGGCGTCGAATTTCCCGGTTCTTCCCTTCGGTCAGCGTCACGTCCAGATGCGATTCACGCCCGGATCTCTTTTGAATCGTCAGCGCCGCGCAGTGAAGCCGTTCGCCCTGATCCTCGAGTCCATCGATGGCCGCCTGCGCGCGGTCGTCCGTGACCTCGCCGCGCACGGTGACCAGGTAACGCCGTCGTATCCGCTGTTTCGGGTCGGTGAGGAAGCTGGAGAGTGCCGTGTCATTGGTGAGGAGGAGCAGGCCGCTGGTGGCTTGGTCCAGCCGTCCGACGGCATGCAGGCGGGTGAACTCCGGCGGCAGTACATCAAAAATGGTCCGCCGGCCTTGTTCGTCAGCGTGCGTGGTGACCACTCCTTTGGGTTTGTGAAACAGGATGAATCGCGGGGCGCCTTGTTGAAGCGGCTGTTCGTCGAGCGTGACGGCATCACCGGGCCAGACTACCCAAGTGTCCGGCTGCCGTACGAGGCGCTGATTGATGCGGACCCGTCCGGCCCTGATCCATTCCTGTGCCTGGCTCCGACTGGCGATGCCGAGTTTTGAGAGGAGACGGTCCAGCGTCAGGCGTTTCTCGCGGTCGAGATCGGCAGGAGGGGTTGGGCGAATTGCTGCGGGCTCGCCTCTTCGGGTGCCCGACGGTTTTCTGGTCATGGCCTGACAATACACTGCGGGAGGGTGAAAGAGAAGCTGCGGCGACGGCTGCATGTCATCGGCCTCCGATGGTATGATGACGGTGGTTTTGCCGTACCTGTGCGGTTGCGGCGCATGATCGTCAGGAATGAATGATATGTCGATGGGGAGTCAGGGGTGATGCAGAAATATGTGGGTGTGATGCTGTGCTCGATGTTGCTGTGGGCGAATGCGGCATCGGCTGAGTGGATGAAGGTCGGCGGCACGCATAAGTACGATGGGTATGTAGACATGGCGACGATCGGCCCGACGGGCAAAACGGTCACACTCTGGACGTTGAAGGACTTCAAGGTGGATCGGCAAATTCCGCAGGGCACCTATCGATCAGTGCGGATCAAAAAACAAATCGATTGTGAGGGCCACAAGAGTCGCCCGTTACACAACAAATATTATGCGAGCCAGATGGGGAAGGGCCGTCCCATGCAATCGGGAAATGCCACACGCGAATGGTCGCGGGTCACGCCAGGGAGTGACGGCGAGGCGGAGTTCAAGATCGCCTGTAAAAAGGTGTAGCGGCGCCTCATGTCTTCCAGCGCTCGTGTCATCATCATCGGTGCCGGTCTTGCCGGGCTGGCTTGCGCACAACACCTGGTCAGACGAGGGCTGGCCTGCACTGTTCTCGAAGCATCGGATGAGGCGGGGGGCCGGGTTCGCACCGATCGGGTGGATGGCTTTCAACTCGATCGAGGCTTTCAGGTGTTGCTCACCGGCTATCCCGAGGCCGCGAAGGTGCTCGACTATCCAAGTCTGCAGCTGCAATCCTTTCATCCCGGCGCGCTGGTACGTTACGGCGGCCGCTTTCATCGCATCAGTGATCCACTCCGTCGCCCTCAGGATCTGGTGGCCGGGTTGATGAGTCCGATCGGCTCGTTCCGTGACAAGCTCACGATTCTCCGCCTCCGCCAGGACGCGCTGAACCAGCGCCTCTGCGCGCAAGCAGGCGGCGGAAATCGTACGACCTTAGAGGCCTTGGACCGCTATGGATTTTCCGCGGTCATGCGCGAGCGGTTTCTCCGGCCGTTCCTCGGGGGCGTGTTTCTGGATCAATCCCTCTCCACGCCCTGCCGGCACTTTGAACTCGTGTGGGCGGCATTTTCGCGCGGCGCGATTGCGTTGCCGCAGGCCGGCATGGGCGCGATCGCGCTTCAGTTGGCCTCCTCACTTCCAGCCGGTTCGATCCGCCTACGTGCGCCTGTCACGCAACTCGACGGCAAGCAGGTCGTGCTCGCCTCGGGCGAACGTCTCTCGGCCGATGCCGTTGTGCTGGCCACCGACTATGCTATGGCGGCGACGTTGCGAGGAGAGCCGGTACCAGCCGCACCCGGCCGTCAGTCAACGACGCTGTATTTCGACGCCCCCGCTCCGCCTGTGCCTGGGCCTTGGTTGTTGTTGAACGGAGAACAGCAAGGGCCCATCGG
>CAADGJ010000277.1 GCA_900696505.1 uncultured Nitrosospira sp. | reverse complement strand
ATAAGCCGACGAGGACGATGGCATTGGCCGGGAGGGTAAATCCGCCGAGCGTGGTCTGCGTCATGCTTTTGCGTTGGATGGCCGGCACCGGGGGATAGAGGCGGAGCGATTCATCAAAGATCGCACGTGTGTAGGGCAGATGTTGCAGATCGTCGGCGGTCGGGGTTCGCCCGCGGAGAACCAGGTCCACCTCCGTGTGAAACCGTGTCCTCACCTCGGGATGGGTGGCGAGCAAATACCAGGTCCACGCGAGTGCGTTAGCGGTCGTTTCATGTCCCGCCGCAAAGATCGTCAGGGCTTCATCACGAAGTTCCTGATCGGTCAGTCCCATGCCGGTTTCCTCATCCCGAGCTTGGAGCAGCAGGTTCAGGAGGTCGTCATAGTGCGCGCCGCTCTGTCGCCGGGCCGCGACCAATTCGTAGATCAGCGTATCCATGAATTTCAGGGCTCGACTGAACTCACGGTTGCGAGCGGTCGGGACCCAGACCGGGAGATGCAGCGGGTTATGAAATGAGTCGAACGCATATTTCAAACTCACGCGAAGAGAATGACTGATCTGATCCATATGCTGAGCGACGCTGGTATGAAACATCGTTTGGGAAATGACTTCGAGCGTCAACTGCATCATTTCAGCGGCGATGTCTACCGGCTGCTCGCCATGAGTCGCCCACCCGGCGAGCCGTTGTTCTCCCACCTGCACCATTCGATCCGCCATCGCGGCCATACGAGAGCGATGAAACACCGGTTGAATGATGCGACGGTGCCGCTTCCACACCTCCCCGGAACTCGTCACCAATCCATTACCTAGCACTAGCGCGAGTCCGGTGGGACGTTGCTGTTCGTACACTTTTCCAAACCGCTCGGCTTGTGAGAGCAGCACCTCTTCCGCCAACGCGGGATGGCTGAAGAGATGAATGGTCTTGGGACCAAGTCGAAACCGCACCGCATCACCCTGCTGGCGCCACCATCCCGACATTGTACGCAACGGTTGATGCTTGAATGAGCGGAGGTGTCCAAGCCAGGGCAGTCCACCGGGCACGTCAGTCAGCGTAAAGGAAGGGTTTGAGTCGATATCCTGCATGAGTCAAGAAAGAGTCGACTGTGGTATGCGAGGAGGGGTTATCCCGCACCTATGTGTCCTTCTCGACGGGGAGGGGTCGGTTCGACAATGCACTCTCCTCCCATCAAAGCTCGGCATAGTACAAACTTCGTATGGAGAATGGTAGGGCCGATGGGACCTGGACGACGGAGCCCCGGTCTTCGTTCAAGGCCGCTTCATGAGCTCGCATGTGACTGTGAATCGTAACTCAGGAATCCCTGATTGATATCGGAGATGGTACGCCCGCTTCGACGAAACACCCCGACACCTTCACGGTCGCCAGGAAGATTCGTGTTCCCTTCGATGGTGACCAGGCGATCATCTCGAAAGTCTTCCACAAGACCCATATGTCCATACCCACCGCCGGTGTTGATCACAAAGACCAGTCCTGGTTTCAACAGGGAAAGATCGTCCAGGATTTGACCGGCCACCAAACGAGTGACACCTGCCTGTCCGGCTTTCTTCCAATGGTCCAGCACGCCGGCTGTGCGAATAGCGGGATTGGTGGTTCCCAGCCGAGTTGCCGCCTGCTTGAATGACCAATAGACGAATGCGGCACACCAGGCGTAACTCCCCGTGGAAGGATCGATTCCCGCCGCCTTTAGATACTCATCCACTTTGGGCCCGCGGTTGGAACCGGACGGATCCTCCATCACGCCGACCTGCGATGCGGCAATGCTGAGAGTGGCTTTCATCAACGCGGAGATCGGCGTGGTGGCGATCGAAGGCACCCGATGTGCGCCGAAGAGTGCAGCCCAGGTGAGTGGCCCGACGACTCCATCGATCTTGAGCGATTGCCCTTGTCCATCGACCGAGCGAGCTTGCAAGAGCCGCACGGCTTCCTGTGTCGCTCGATCGAAGACGCCGCTCACGGAGATTGGCCCGCATCCGACCTGGTTCAATCGCTGTTGGACGGCGCGAATCGTCGAGGGCGCCAGGATACCTGATTTGAGGGCGTATCCTGGGTAATCGAGAACGGCGTCTTTGGCTCGGGCTGGTCGAGTAGGGGAAGCGGCACGGGTGCGTCGCGGCATGGTCAGCTCCTGGATGAAGGTCAAACGAAGGGCTTGATTATTCCCATCAGTGAAAGCATGGCGATCATTTCTTGAGGGCAGGCATTATACGGCAGTCACCGCAATTTGTTGCGAGTTTGATTGGTCCTTGGTCTCACAATCGAATGGCAACAGGCGGAACGCTGCTAAGGAGTGTATCGTGACTGAAAGGCGGGCGGAACCGGGTTCTGCGGGTAGGAGATCGGCTGCCTCGGAATGAGGCGTGAGCAACCTGGTTTGTAACGACTCTCAGCGGTCGCGCAAATACTGCCGCACTCGTTCCACAATGGCACGATCGTGGTCGATCATTTTCAAGTCGTGCGTTTCGTCGGGGAGAAACCAGCCCATGGCTTGCCCTTCTCCTAGTTCAAGCGGTTGGCCCTGGTATCGTTCAAGAAACACGTATTTCGTGTTCTCGTCTTCGCCTTCCCTGAATAATTGTGTCATGAGAAAGTGCGGGTCGTGTACGTGATATGACAATTCCTCTATCACCTCGCGCTTCAGGGCGTCGGATGGACTTTCTCCTGGCTCGATCCCACCTCCAAAGAAGGCCCAGTAATTGGGTAATCGATAGGCGTCAGGGGTTCGATGCTGGAGGAGGAGTTGTCCCGAGGACGTATAGAGGATGAAGATCGCGACATTTCTCACAGCCATTCTGCACCATAGCCTATCCGCCCAGGCCAGGTGAAGAAGATCTTTTGTTCT
>CAADGJ010000276.1 GCA_900696505.1 uncultured Nitrosospira sp. | reverse complement strand
TATGTGCGAATCAGCGAGCGCAAGGCCGAACATCTGTTCGGGCTCTGGTCGAGCATGGATTATGCGTTTCAGCGGACAAAGCCACGGCAGGAATGGGCGGCCTTACCGTCCTTCGAGCGGCTCTTGCTGGAGGCTCTGTTCAAGGATAGCGAGGTCGATGAGATTCTCCTCAGCTCGCTCGAAAACCGCTTCTACAAATCTCTCCCGGGAATACACGACGCGATATTCCAGTCGCTGCAAAAACGCACGTATTACAGCCAGCGCCCCGACCGGGTGAAACAGGGATATCTCATCGGCGGCATTGCCTTCGGAATGCTGCTGACCATCGGGCTTGGCGTCCTCGCTGACCGGTGGGGCCTCGCGCCACTCACAGTCTTCGTAGCCGGCTTGTTTTCAGGGATGATTGTCATCGGATTCGGCCGCATCATGCCGGCTCGCACGCAGCAAGGCACACGGGCGTTGGAAGGGGTGCTGGGGTTTGAGGAATTTCTCACGCGCGTCGAAGCCGACCGGTTCGACCGCGTCATCAAGACGCCCGAACTGTTCGAGAAATTTCTGCCCTATGCGATGGCGCTCGGAGTCGAAAAGAATTGGGCGGCAGCATTCGAAACGATCGTTCTTACCGCTCCGGCCTGGTACCAGGGAAGCGATCTCACGCAGTTTAATACGAGAGGATTCACGAGCCGCATGGGGGACCTGGCGTCACGAACCGGCTCGACGATGACATCCGCTCCCCGAAGCTCCGGCGGATCAGGATTTAGCAGCGGCGGCTCGTCGGGTGGAGGATTCGGCGGCGGAGGCGGCCGCGGGTTTTAACGCGCGGCCGCACTGTCACTGCACTTGGACACTACCTGGTCGCCTTGTGCTGCCCGCTCGTGTTGGGTGCCGGAACCCCGTAAAATTCATAGATGACGGTGGTCTGCGCCAGATCGCCGAAATCCGGCCAATGGTTCTTATCGAACCCCGGCGCGTTTTTGAGATCCCGTTTTGTGGCGTCGATGAGAATCTTGTCTTTACCCGATGCCACCTGCAGCGCATCCCAGGGAATGGCGAAATACTTGTCTTTGATGCCCAGGAACCCGCCGAAGTCCAGGACCGCATAATCAATCGCCCCGTCATCGGGATTGATCACCAGATCCTTGATGTCGCCCAGATTCTTTCCATCCGTTCCCTGCACCTTCATCCCGATCAGTTCACTGGCCTTGAACACTCCGTTGCGATCCCGAGCGTCGGCATACTGAACGGTTGTGGCAACGGACAGGCACATGACCACGATGGCAATGACGTACCGCATAGAGCCCTCCTTTCGTCGCCTATGCAAGGCGACTTCTGCGCCATTTAACAACGACGCCAGGAGGAACGTGCCTCTCAAAAACCCTAGTTCGACACGCACGGGTAAGCCGGCATGGTCTCGCCTCAAAGGAGCGCGAACGGTTTTGAGGCCGGCATGCCCTCTCCATCGAGGAGTCACAACTCATAGATTCGATCGCCACCGATCGCGAACCGCCGCTCGTCAGGACGCAGGGGCACGTCATACCCGCCGCTGACGGATGAAAAGGCCGGCAGCACACCTTGTCGGTCATTGATCACAAAGGCGGGGAGCCTCACCCGGTCCGGCCCTTGCGCCAACTGAATCATCGGATGGACATGTCCCACCCAGTAAAAGGTATCAGCCTCGACGGTTCCCTCGATTGGCTGGTGCTTGAAACGAAACGGGGCAATGGTTACCTGGTCACAGCGCTCGGCCTTCACCCATTCCTTCGGCCAGCGGCGAGCGAGCCCGGCATCATGGTTTCCCAGCACGACCCGGACCGACCCGCTGAACTCGTGCAACCATCGCGCGAACTTTGCCACGACCGCGTCAGTCAGCCCGCTCAACGAATGGACCAGGTCGCCCAAGAACAGGACGTGTTGTGCGCCAACACTGAGCACGAGCGCAGAGAGGCGTGTAAGGTCCTGTTGTCCAGACTGCGAGGGGAGCCAGAATCCCTGCTGCTGAAAAGTCTCCGCCTTCCCGAGATGGCAATCCGCCACGACCAGGAGCGAATGGGTCGGCCAAAACACTGCCCGTTCGGGAAGCAGGGCGACACATTCGTTTCGGATACGGATCCTCATTCAGCGAAACACCTCCCGTTGCAGCCGCGCGACCCGCTGTTCGAGCTTTTCTGTTGAGAGGCGCGACTTGATCCGCTCCACATAGAGAGGAAAGGCAAAGGGTGTCAGCCGCGGGATGGGAACGATCAACAGCTCCTGCTCGCCCATCCGGCGCATCAGGCCGCGCAGCCGGTCGATCTGCAACTGGCGATCGTGGACTTCACGAAACGCTTGCGCCAGCAGCGGATGAGACGGTTCATACTGCCGAAACACATCGAACAGCAGCGAAGCGCTCATTTGCAGATGACGTGCCGTTTTCCGCGCCGACGGAGTGCCCTGGTAGATCAGCCCCGCAACCCGCGCGATTTCGCGGAACGCCCGCCTCGCGAGCTCCGGAAAGTTCTGCGACGCGTGGATGTCCTCCTCCAACCCGTCGAGAGTGGTCAGCGCCTGACCGATCTCACGGTCACTGCCGAGGGGTTCCGTCGAGAGCAACTCGAAGCCGTAGTTGGTCGCCGAGACAGCAATCGTGTTCGGACGCAGCCGCGACAGACGATAGGCCACCAGATGCCCCAGCCCTTCGTTGACGCTCCAGCCTTCCCAGGTATACACGAACCCATGATGCCCTTCGGCAGTCCGGCAGGTTTCGATCAGCGTCTGCGCCGTGGATGGAATACGTGACCGGCTGGATTGCAGACGCGCGATCGAGAGCAACGCATCAATCTCGGGCGACCGTGAATTGAATCCTTCCACCGCCTGTCTCAGGCGATCAACTTCTCGCCGGAGGTAGAAAGACAGTTGCACGCTGAGCGGAAGAATGGTGCCGCTCCAGACCGCGGCGACCGGACTCCGTTGACGGGCCGGCTTCACATAGGCGGTCATGTCCCGCATCTGCAGAAACTGTACGGTGCGGCCGCCGAACTGAGTGACATCGCCGGGTCGGAGCTTCGCCACGAACGTCTCATCGATCATGCCGAGTCTGGCTCCTCCTCGAACCTGTACTGTCACGCCGCTGTCGGAAAGGATTGTGCCGATGTTCATCTTGTGCCGCCGGGCCGCCTCCGTTGAAACAAATCGATAGCGCCCCCCGACCACTTCGACCTTGCGGAATTCGGGATACGAAGAGAGGGCCCCCCCGGAACGGATGAATGCCAACGCCCAAGACCATTCGTCGTCCGTGACGGTTCGAAAGGAGACAGCCGATCGGACTTGCCGGTAGAGATCGGCTGGATCGAAGCCCTCGTTGAATGAGGCATTCAGGAGACACTGCACCAGCACGTCGAGCGGCTTTTCCAGAGGCGTCCGTTCCTCCAAGACGCCATCCTGCATGCCCTGCCGGAGGGCCGACGCCTCCAGAATCTCCATGACATTGGTCGGACAGAGCTGCACCAGCGTGTCCTCCCCCGGCCGATGAAACGCGCGACCGGCTCGCTGAACCGCCCGGGCGATCGATTTGGCAGATCCAATCTGGATGACATTTTCAACCGGCGGGAAATCGACCCCGAGGTCGAGTGAAGAGGTCGCGACGACCAATCGTAAGGCGCCGCTTTTGATGCCATCTTCGACGCGCTGCCGTTCGTCCTGATCGAGCGATCCGTGGTGCAAGGCCATGACAGTCGACCATTCCGGCTTGGCTTCAAGGATCGCCTGATACCACCGTTCGGCATGCGACCTGGTGTTAGTAAATAGCAGCGTGCTTTGATCGGGATTGATCTGCCTGACGACTTCCGGCAACAGACTCAATCCCGAGTACCCAAACCAGGGGCAGCGTTGGATGGACTCCGGCAGGAGGCAGTGAATCCGGATGTGTCGTGGGATATCTGCACGAATGATGGTCGGGTCAAGGCCGCTCCCGACCGCGATCGACGCCGCTTCCTCCAAGTTCGCGATAGTTGCCGACAGGGCCCACACCCGGACTCCGGCGGCCACCGCACGCAACCGGGCGAGCGTCAACTCCAGCAAACTGCCTCGCTTCGTTCCCAGTAGTTCGTGCCACTCATCGAGGATGATCGCCTGAACAGCTCGCATCCGATCCTCCCACCCTTGATCGGTAAGCAAGATCGCGAGTGATTCGGGGGTCGTCACGAGGACATGGGGCAGTCGTTCTTTGAATTTGCGGCGCGCCGTCGAGGTCGTGTCGCCGGTGCGGAGATCCACATCGATCGGCCAGCCCAGATCGTCCAACGGCCGTTGAATGGCCTGCGCAATGTCCCGAGCCAGGGCCTTGAGGGGCGTGATGTAGAGACTCGTGAGTGGCGGCTGGTGGCCAGCTATCGGACGGGCGATCAGGCTCAGGAGCGGCCCTCCAACGGCGGCGTAGGTCTTCCCGCTGCCCGTCGGCACCGCGACCAGGCCCGAGCGTCCCGCGTCAAATGCCTGCCAGGCCTCAACCTGAAATGGAAACGGCGACCATCCTTGCCGATCGAACCACTCGTTCCATTGTTTCCACGCCTCTTCGCGTGAGAGCGTCGGCCAAGCTTTTCGACGAGCACGGGCTTGTTCCTCAGCATCGGGCCGTTGACGCGGCGGCCTCATCCGGTTGAGCCGCTGGATGCCTCGCAGGACTTTCGCCGAGCTACTCATGAACTGCCATCTCCAGCCCCGAGTTCGAACTGCAGCTGCTCCTGCCCCGGCAGGGACTCCGCCCTTGCTCTGGCGCGTCCAGGCCGGCCAGCCGACGAACCGAAGGATGCGAGCAGCGTTTCAAGTGTCGCGACGTGGTCGGCATCCTCCACGCGCTTGTCCGTTCGTTCGCGCAGAATCCGGGGAAACCGGAGCGCGCACCCGGACTTGTGCCGGTCGCTCCGGCTGATACCCTCGAATCCGATTTCGAACACCCGGCGTGCCTCGACCATGCGAACAGGGCCGAACCGCTCGCGCGTATGCTTGCGAATCCAGCCGTCGAGTTCGCGAATCTCCTCGTCCGTGAGACCTGAATAGGCCTTCGCGACTGTGATCAGACTCTCGCCCGCCCAGACAGCAAAGGTGTAATCGGTATACAGCGACGCGCGGCGGCCGGTTCCCGGCTGGGCGGCAGTCAGGACGGCATCGATCGCCAGCGGATCGATTTTCCATTTGAACCACACGCCGCGCTTGCGGCCGGTCACATACTCGCTGTCCTTCGCCTTCAGCATGAGTCCCTCGGCGCCCTCTACACGCGACGTCTCACGTAACAGTCTGGCCTGCTCCCACGATGACAGCGCCAGCAGCGGACTGATCCCCAGATGCTCCCCGATGTGCGGATGCAGTGTGCGTTCAAGCATCGCCCGCCGTTCGGCAAGGGGATGGTGCCGCCATGACCGTCCATCGGCTTGAAGCAGGTCATAGGCCAAAAATGAAACAGGACTGGAGGCGATGAGCGCCAGCGAAGGTTTTTTGCGGTTCAACCGTCGCTGCAGAGATTGAAACGCATCGGGACGATGCCAATCCCCTGCCACAATCTCGCCGTCGATGACCCAGTCGCCGGATACCGGCGAGAGGAGTCGCGACAGGTCGGTAAAGGAGCCGGTGATCCGCTCTTCGCCACGTGACCAGATCTCCAGGCGCGAGCCGGATTTCACCACCTGACAGCGGATGCCGTCCCATTTCCACTCACATTGCCAGCTTGAAATATCTCCCAGCTCCTCCGGATCACCCTCCATCGGAGCCGCCAGACAAAAGGGAAGTGGTAACAGGGTCTCGTCGGACCTCTGCCCAGTCTGAGTCTCTTCTGCCGGCGCACCGAGACGGAGAAAGAACTCGGCGCTGGGTTGCCAGGTTCCCACAAGCCGGGAAGCAATCACCGCAGGACTCAGGGAAAACACCGCGGCCACGGCGCGATACACGAGCGTTTCGGACACCCCGACCCGTAACGATCCGGTCAGCAACTTGTTCAAGATGAACGTCTCATTGGTCTCGAGCTCTTCCCACCAC
>CAADGJ010000275.1 GCA_900696505.1 uncultured Nitrosospira sp. | reverse complement strand
GGCCAGGCTCCCCTGACTATGGCCAGCACCACGAACAGACTCACCAGGGGGTCGAGCACGGACCAGCCGGTAACCATGATAATGCCGCCGCTCACGACGACCCCGAGCGACACCCAGGCATCGCTCAGCATGTGCCAGAAGGCGCTGCGGATATTGAGGTCATCTTTCGCGCCGTGTTGGAGCAAGAGCGCGATGGAAAGGTTCGCGGCAAAGCTGATCAAGGCGATGAGCATGACCCATCCTCCCGGAACGGGGACGGGAGCCATCAGGCGTTCGAGGCTGACGAGGGTGATGCCGCCGGCGGTGAGCAGAAGGATAAAGGAATTGAGGAACGCCGCGACGATCCCTGCCCGGTGATAGCCGAAGGTGCGGCTGTCGGTGGCGGGACGGGCCGTCAGCACATGGGCATAGAGCGCGAGGAAGAGGGAGCCTTGATCGACGAGGTTATGCCCCGCGTCTCCGATCAGGCCGATGCTGTTCGTGAGAAAGCCGCCGGCAAACTCCGCGACGACGATGACAGCATTGACGGCCAGGGCGATGCGGAGTTGCGAGCGGAGTTCATGGTAGGTGTGGGGCAGCATCGACTTCAGTGTCTCATGAGAGGCGGAGGAGGGCAAGCCGTTGTGTGGTCTTCAAGTGCCTGCGGACCAGTGCGCGAGATCTCTTGGATTCTCGAGGTGGAGAGGCGAGGGAAGGCGGCGTTACTGGGCTGCCGCGAGGGCTTTGAGTTCCTCGCCGGGAATTGTTTCTTTCTCGAGCAAGACGTGAGCGGCATGCCGCAGCGTGGCCTCCTGGGCTTTGATGAGATCACGTGCCCGTTCGTATTGCTCGTCGATCAAGAGTCGAACTTCGCAATCGATTTCTCTCGACGTGTGCTCACTGTAATCGCCGGGCGTTTGAGACGGACCGGTTTGCAAAAAGACGGATTGCCGGTCCCGCTCCAGGCTGACCTGCCCCAGCTTTTCGCTCATGCCGTATGACTTGATCATGCTCTTGGCGATATCGGTGGCCTTGCGCAGATCGTCCTGAGCGCCGGTGGAGACCTCGCCGTAGATGACTTCCTCCGCGGCGCGTCCGCCCAGCAGAATGGCAATGCGGTTCTTGAGCTCGGACACCGTCATGAGAAAGCGGTCTTCGGTCGGGAGCTGCATGGTGTAGCCAAGCGCGGCAATACCTCGAGGGATAATTGAGATTTTGTGGACCGCATCGCCGCCCGGGATAGACAGGGCCATCAACGCATGGCCGACCTCGTGATGCGCCACGCGGGCGCGCTCCATCTTGTTCAGCACCCGATTCTTCTTTTCCAACCCGCCGATGACGCGCTCGACCGCTTCTTGTAATTCGGACAAACTCACCGTGTCCTTGCCGCGCCGTACGGCCAGCAAGGCTGCTTCGTTCAGGAGATTGGCCAGGTCGGCGCCGACGAAGCCGGGCGTCATAGCGGCGATGGTTTCGAGGTCGGCCTGATTGGCGAGGGTGATGCTGCGCGCGTGGACTTTCAGAATTGCGAGGCGGCCGATCTTATCAGGCCGGTCCACCAGCACCTGGCGATCGAAGCGGCCTGCGCGAAGCAGTGCGGGGTCCAAAATCTCAGGACGGTTGGTAGCGGCCACGAGGATGACGCCGACGCGGGAGTCGAAGCCATCCATTTCGACCAGCAGCTGGTTGAGCGTCTGTTCCCGTTCCTCATGGGCCATCGGTCCGACCCCGCGCGCTTTCCCCAGCGCGTCGAGCTCATCGAGGAAGATGATGCAGGGCGCTTTGCCCTTGGCCTGTTCGAACAGGTCGCGGACACGAGCGGCGCCGACCCCGACGAACATCTCCACGAATTCAGACCCGCTGATCGAAAAAAACGGCACACCGGCTTCTCCGGCCACGGCCTTCGCGAGTAGCGTCTTGCCTGTGCCCGGGGGGCCGACGAGCAGAATGCCCTTGGGAATTTTCCCGCCGAGGCGCCGGAATTTTTCCGGCGTCTTGAGAAATTCGATGATCTCTTCGAGTTCCTGCTTTGCCTCATCGACGCCCGCCACATCGGCGAAGGTGACCTTCACTTCGTTCTCGACATAAATTTTGGCTTTGCTTTGCCCGACCGTCATGAAGCCCTGGCTCTGACCCATGCGGCGGAGCAGAAACCACCAGACCCCGAAGAACAGCACGATCGGAAGAATCCACGACAAGAGATCCCGGAACAGAGTGCTCTCGATCATGCCCGTGACCTTGACCTGGTGTTGGGCCAGGTTTCGCAGCAGGTCCGGGTCTTCGATGCGAATGGTATGGAAGACTTTGTCTTCCTTCATCTTGCCGTGAATGATTTGCGGCGAGACGGTCACCTCGGTGACCTTGTTCGCGTCCACGGCGGATTTGAATTCGCTGTACGGGATTTCGGTGGGGTTGAACAGGGACGGGAGAAAGGTCTGGATCAGGATCAGGACCCAGAGGGCGATGAACATGTACCAGATGGAGAATTGTCGTTGTTTGGGATCCATCGTGAGGAATCTACGATCGTGTAATCAGGGACTCCACTGGTGATGAGCGGCAGTCGGCAGATCATGACTGCAGCGCCTTGTCAGCACATCATGAAACGACCGATTCAGTCAATGGGGTCAATTCTTCTTGGGTCTCAGCCGTTCGGAGAGCACCGGAAATTGCGCCGAGGAGACCCCGAAGTTGCCCGTCGCCACATCGGCTGCCACGACCCGCAACGTGATGCCATCGGGGGCGTCCTTGGAGAGTGGAACAAAAAACGGGGCTTCGAAGCGGCTCTTCTCTCCGGCGTAGAACATCTGCAGGCGCTCGACGATGCGGTCTCCGATCAGCAGTTCGGCGTAGATGTGCATCTTGCGGGAGTCCCAGTCGCTGTGTGGCCGGACCAGGGCGCCGGAAAGGGTGCGTACCGACGCCCGCAGCATCACGTCTTCCTTGGCGATCAGGGGTTCGCCGGGTTTGGGATGTTCGACTTGCACCAGGTAGCCGTAGAGGTGCAGCACGATGCCGTCGTTTGTCAGATCGTGGCCGGGAATCAGCAGCACGGTGGTGCTCGCCCGCTGTAATGCCTGGGGATAGGCCAGCGGGCCCTCGGCGGTGATTTCCACCAGGGTCGGGCGGGTCAATTCAAGTGTGGCGCTGAACGCGGCGGCCGGGCGGCTGCTGTAGACCGGCTCATCCATGAGATGGGGCGTGCGCATGATCTGGGTCTGGTCGCCCGGTTCGCCTTGCTGCAGCCCCGAGGCCAGCAACTGGCCGGTCGCCACATCCGTCATGGTGACGCGCGCGCCGCCGACTTCGTGGCCCAGCACCAGGGAGCGGTGCGCGACGACGCGCACGAGGACGGTGGTGGGGAGCGGATCGTTGTAGCGGGCTTTGCTCTCGAGCTCGGATTCGGGGGGCTCCGGCGTAAACGCGGCGCTCATGCTGCTCAACAGCACGAGAAGGCCGGTGCCGATCAGCCGGATGGTGAAGGCGCGAATCATTTCACTTTGGTGCCGGGCTCCACGTCTTCGACGAAGGTGGCGAGTCCTCGTACTTCGCTGTCGCCCGCCGCGAGGACCATGCCCTGCGACTCGATGCCCATGAGCTTCGCCGGTTTGAGATTCGCCACGATGACGATGGTTTTGCCGATCAGGGCTTCCGGTTCGTATTTCTTACCGATGCCGGCGACGATTTGACGTTGCTCGGTGCCGAGGCTGACTTGAAGCTTCAGCAGCTTCTCCGATTTCGGCACGCGTTCGGCTGCCAGGACCTTGGCCGCTTTGAGTTGCACCTTCATGAAGTCATCAATCGTGATCTGCGCCGGTTGCGTGGCGACCGGAGCGGCAGCCGGTGTAGTTGCCGGAGCAGGGGATTGTGGTGCAGCGGGCGCTGCTGAAGGGGCAGCGGCAGTTGGTTGCGGAGATGCGGGCGTATC
>CAADGJ010000274.1 GCA_900696505.1 uncultured Nitrosospira sp. | reverse complement strand
TACATCGGCACGGCCAACCCGGCCAGGGCACCGACTATCACCATCACAATGGCCAGTTCGATAATGGTGAATCCCTGCTGGCGACGATCGAAGGGAATGTGAGGCATAACGATCCTAGAATGCAGAGCAAAAACTCGCTTATTGCGCAACACGCTACAGCTCACTGCCGTGCCGCCTCGCTTTGGCTGTCACCCGCAGGATGCGCAAAAAGTCCGTCCAGCAAGGCCGCAGCAAACGAAGAGGCGAATCGTACTCGCCCCGTACGGTGAGCCTCTGAGTGCCGCGAGAACGCCGCTGGCGGACTTTTTCCGCATCCTGCTAGAATCCTGCAGCGGTGGGCAAAGGTGTGGGACGCGGCTCAACCGGTTCAGACTTGGTCTGGAACGGCTCCATCGCCTGCGCCAGTTGTTCGACGGTGGCGCGTAATCGATCCGCCTCCTGCTCCACTTCCCACAAGGCACCACGGGAGGCGGCGGCCTTCAATCGTTCTAACTGCGGGGCCATATCGGCATGGTGCGCCTCGATCCGGCCGATCTTCTCGCGCAATGCACTGACCATTTCTCCCAAACACTGGGCTTCGGCATGCAGATAGTCGCTCTTGCGAATCGAGGTGCGCACGGTCAGATCCCCGTTCGCCACGGACTGGAAAATCCGGCGGAAGCGATAGAGCGGGCCGGCGATGCGGTGCGTGAAAAATACTCCGTGGACGATCAACAATAACGACACCACCCCGACGGCCGGCCAGAACCGGCTGTGCAACAACTCAAACTGATCGGCCACTCGCTGCGCCTCAACCGAGGACAGGGGCAGGTGATCCAGTTGCAACATGAGCGGAAGAAACAACGCGCCGGAGACGGCCGCGATGACCACCACCACGTAGAGGAGACTCAGGCCCACAAACCTCGGCTGGACCGTGTCCCACAAAAAATGCCGTCTGAAACGTGGCCTGCTCATGTGGTCGCCGCCCTTTTGGTCCAAACCAAATGATCCTGGTTTTTAAACGTGATCCGTCCGCCTCCGGCGGGATCGTAATAAAACGACAATTGATACTTCGCCTGCTCGGCATCCTGATAGGACACGACGAAGAGCGTTCTGGCCCCATCGCGACCTTCGTCGACCTTCGTAATCATATAGCCGTCCGCCGCGAGCGCGCTGGTCCCGAATCCGATCCGGGTTTGGTCAATGAACATATGTTGATCGGCATACCCATCGGTGGTGGTTTCCCACACGCCGATCAGATACGACGGAGCCTGATCCGGTTCAGGAGCACAAGCGGCACACCACCACAGCACCAGCAGACAGCTCACCGCTCTGATCGACCACACAAGTCACCTCTTCCCATGGGGTGTCGGCGAAATCGACTCGACACGGAATCAGTATGTCGCAGTTGCCGGGAAATACAATTTCTTTAAGAATTCCTACAGGCAGGGCGGAGAGCCGGAGAACAGAGTCGCGCCGCCGGTAGATGTCAGCAACGAGAGCGGGAGGGTCGGAACACGACTATTCGGTTTGGATCGGGATGTAGAGCAGACTGCCCTGCCGGTTGATGAGGAGCAGAGCGAGGTCCGTTGAACGAAGCGGCTCGGCGAGCCGTTGAAAGGTGCTGAAGTTGGGAATGGGCTGTCGATTGAGTTCGAGCAGCAGATCACCTGGTTGCAGTCCCGATACTTCCGCCAGGCTGCCGTCTTCGATATCCGTCACCACCAGGCCGGTGTTGGAAGGAAGATCCATCTGGCGCGCCAGCGCGGGAGTGATTTCATCCACGATCACACCTGAAAGAGGATGTGCTGTGGGACCAGCCGTCTCGGCAGACTGCGTCTTCCGCTGCCGTTCACGCGGCGCCTCCTGCACGGTCAATTCGGCTTGCATCAAGCGGGCATCCCGCAGGAGTTCGACCCGGTGTTTGCTGCCGATGGCGGCGGCCGCCATCAGATTGCGCAGATGGCCGCTATCCATGACATCACGCCCGTCAAACCGCACCACCACGTCGCCGCGCTTCAACCCGGCACGTTCGGCAGAGCCCTTGGCCTGCAGATCGGTAATAATCGACCCCTTCACGTCCGGCAGGTGAAAAATCTTCGCCAGCAAGGGCGTCACATCCTGCGTTGATGCGCCCAGAAATCCTCGCACCACACGGCCCGTCTTGATGAGACTCTGCATGGCGGTCCGGGCCATGTTGCTGGGAATCGCAAAGCCTACGCCGACGCTCCCGCCCGTAGGACTGGCGATGGCGGTGTTGATCCCGACCAACTCTCCATTGGTATTGACCAAGGCGCCACCCGAATTGCCGGGATTGATCGGCGCATCGGTCTGAATGAAATCTTCCACATCGGCGACACCCACATCGGCCCGTCCGACTGCGCTCACGATGCCGAAGGTCACCGTGCGGCTCAGGCCGAGCGGGTTTCCGATCGCCAGAACAAAATCACCGACAGCGAGCGCACTGGAATCGCCCCAGGCTGCAGTGGGAAGCCCGCTGGCATTGATTTTCACAACGGCCACATCCGTCTTCGGGTCGGTCGCGACGACGCGCCCTTTGAACTGCCGGCGGTCGGCCAGGATGACTTCCACGTCCACCGCATCGGCCACCACGTGATTGTTCGTGATGATATACCCGTCCGACGAGACGATGACCCCGGATCCCTGCCCGTATTGGCGGCGGGGCGGCACATCCTTAAACATGCCGAACGGCAGGCCTTCATCGCTGAATCCCTGATCGTGCACCATGACGGTGGACGCAATGCTGACCACGGCAGGAAGAACTTTGGCGGCGGTAGCCCGCACCTGCGCCTGCAAATCGCCGTTGGTGCTCACCTTGGAGAAACGGGGCGCAAGCAGATCAGCCGCTGACGCAGGTCCTTCCGGCCAACAGCCCAGCAGCGCGCCTACGATTCCCAGAGCCACCAGGCCCGGCTGTGATCGACGTACCGACATGGTGTGACACATCCTCAAGACGGCAGGGCCCACCCTATCACGCACAGGGTTCATGCACACGCAGAACTCATAAATCGGTCTGCCGCAAGCGTAGCGCGTTCGAAATGACGGACAGCGAACTCCCTGTCATCGCAGCACTGGCAATCATCGGGCTCAGCAG
>CAADGJ010000273.1 GCA_900696505.1 uncultured Nitrosospira sp. | reverse complement strand
TGCGTTCGGCGCGGACGACCACGTCATCCACGAAGTTGATCGGCTTCTTGCGCGGATCGAACCGGTACAGTGTCGGATAGAGCGCTTTCCTGGCTTTCCACAGCTGGTCCCGCTGTTCCTTGTCGTAAGCGATGGTGAGGTCGCCGCACATCTGGTATCGGCGGCAGATCGCGGCCATGCGGTCGGCCCGTTCACGCAGGTCGCCCTCGCCCTCACTGCTGTCGAGTTCGGCCAACAGGGTCGCGGCGGCGTCGGCTGGAATGCCGTGCGCAGACCGGCCGATCAGGTTCAACGTGTTGGCGTCCATCACCTCGAGTGCGCTCGGGCGGAGACTCAAGAGGTGCGGTACCGCCTCCCCGACTTCTTCCAAACGGCGAAAGTGAATCAACGCGGTGAGCGTCCCCTGCGGCTTGGGCACCAGCCGGAGCGTGGCCTCGCTGACGATACCCAATGTGCCTTCGCTGCCAACAAACAGCTTCGGAAGATCGAAGAGGCCCTGAGCAATCCCATCGGCCAAGCCGAACAGATTGTAGCCGCAACTGTTCTTGCTGACGGTCGGCTTTTTACTGTCAATCAAGGCGCGCTGCCGTTGCACAAGGTCGAGGATCGGCTTCAACGTGGGATGCGCCGTCAGCAGCTGTGCGAGCGCCGGATCATCCAGTCCCATCGGTGCGGCAGAAAGCCAGGACCCCGAGGGCAGGCAGACCCGCAACGCCTGCACATTATCTTTCACCGAGCCGTAGATCAACGTGTGAGGGCCGGACGAATTGTTGGCGACCATGCCGCCGAGTTTGCACATGTCGCCGCTGGACGGATCCGGGCCGAACAGGAGATTCCGTCGTCCCAGTTGCTTGTTTAACTCCGCCAGGACGATGCCCGGCTGCACCCGCGCCCACCGTTCCTCCTCGTTCAGTTCGAGGATGCGGTTCAGCTTGGAGACGTCGAGGATGATGCCCGAGCCGACCGCCGAGCCGGTGAGATTGGTCCCCGCGGCGCGCGGCGTGAGCGGAATGCCTCGCTCCACGGCAAACCGGACCACCGTGTCGATATCCGCCTCGTGCTCCGCCAGCACGACGGCCTTCGGCGTCATGCGATAGATGCTGGCATCGACGGCATAGGCCGTGAGCGTGGGCACGTCGTCCTGGACTTTGGCATGTCCGAGAAGGTGCCGCAGATCGCTCGCGACGGCGGATGAGGTGTTGGGCAGGATGAGGGTCATGCTTGTGTATACGCTGCCGCATTCTAGCAGGATACGGAAAAAGTCCGCCAGCGGCGTTCTCGCGCACAGGAATGAGTGGGCGCGTATGGCACCAATCGGTTTTCCGGCAACGCGCTGGTTGCTCGGGTCATGGCACGACAAGCAGGTTGTTGAGTCCCGTGCGATCCGCTAAGATGCTCGTCAGTCCGGCGAGGCGTTCATGGCTGCCCCTACCTTATATATCTCCCGTCTGCTCCCGGATCCGGTGATGACCGCCGCCCGGCGGCAATTCCAACTGTTGAACGATCCTCGTGATGCCTCGCCCTCTTGGGACAATGTGAAAACAGGCCTACGTGAGGCCGACGCCGCGATCTGCACACTGACTGACCTCGTGGATGCCTCCATGCTGGCCGAAGCGACGCGCCTCAAAATCCTGGCGAATTATGCCGTGGGCTACAACAACATCGATCTCGCTGCCGCCACAGCACGCGGCATTGTGGTGACTAACACGCCGGATGTGTTGACCGACTCTACGGCGGATCTGACCTGGGCGTTGCTTCTGGCGGTGACTCGACGGGTGGCGGAGGGCGATGCCTACGTCCGATCCGGAGATTGGTCCGGCTGGGCGCCGACGCAGATGCTGGGCACGGACGTATCGGGAAAAACCTTGGGCATCGTCGGGATGGGGCGCATCGGGCAGGCCGTGGCGCAGCGGGCCACCGGTTTCAACATGCGTATCCTCTATACCTCACGCACCCCGACGGCTCTCGAACGAGTGCCGTCTCAATGGGAACCCCGCACCCTCCCCGATCTGCTGAAGGAAGCCGATTTTGTGAGCGTGCATGTGCCGCTGACCCCGGCCACCCATCACCTGATCGGTGCGCGCCAACTCGCGCTGATGAAACCGACCGCGTTCCTGATCAATACATCACGTGGGCCGGTCGTCGAGGAGGCCGCGCTGGTTGATGCGCTCCTTCAGCGCAGGCTGGCCGGCGCGGGGCTCGATGTCTTCGAACATGAACCAGCCTTTCATCCGAGCCTGCGCGAACTCAGGCAGGTCGTGCTGCTGCCCCATTTGGGTTCGGCCACACTGGCCACCAGGGTCCGCATGGGCATGATCTGCCTGGAAAACATTGCGGCAGTGGTTGCGGGAAAGCCGGCGCCGAATCAGGTTCACGCCGCATAACACAGCTCCACGCCGTGACGCTCGAGACGAGAGCAAGACTGTAGAAGGACTGGCCTTAGTGGCCCGCGATGGGCAGAGGACTGGTCGGAGTGGATGCGGGAAGTTCCGGATGCGCGGCCCCGTTGGTCGACTGCATCCGCAGCGCTTCAACCCGGCGAGGCACGTCGTGGAACGACGGAATGGACTGATACATGCTGAGTGCCCGATCGCGAGCGCCCGTCATTTCGTAGAGCAACGCGAGTTCGTACCGGACCAATTGCGCGTTGCCTCCCCGGCAGCGCGAGTCAGAGATCAGTTTCTCCAACAACTGAATGGCCTGATCCGGACGGCTCTGCTCCTTGCAGCAGAGGGCCATCATCAGGCAGGAATCCACAAAGAATCCGGAATCCTTCATCGACAGGATGAACTCTTCCTTCGCTTCCTCGCAGAGCCCCATGTCTTTGTAGGCCATGCCCAGGGCATAACGCGTTTCCGCATCCACCGGCTCCACTACGGGAGCAGGCGGTGCCACCGGCGGTGGCGCCTGGGAAGGAGGCGCGGCGGCAATGACCGGTTCAACTTCGACGACAGGTGCGGGAGCCGTCACAGGCGGCGGAGCAGCCTGTACGACGACCGGCTCGACCACGGGTTCGACAATCGGCGGCTTCACGACTGCAGCTTCGGCCGGCGGCGCAGGGTCACCCACAAATCTAAACGACACCTCGGCGGGCGGTGCTGCGGCCATGATTACCGGCGTCGGTTCCAATTCGGGCGCCGGCTCGACAACAGGCTCAGGCACCGGCGCTAGCACGACTTCCATCACCGGCGCGATGGGTTCCGGTTCCGGCATCGACCCGGCATTGGGATCGAACGCAGGCGCGAGCTTCCGGGCTATCGGGCTCCCAGGCGCCAGGGCCTGCACTTTTTCGAAGAGCTCAGCCGGCAAGGTCGGCATGCCCGGCTCGGGATGCTCCAACAAAATCTCCACGGCCCGGCCGAAATGCTGCGCCGCCGTGGCAGCATCGCCCTTCTCCTGATAGAGCTCGCCCAGTAGTTCCAACATGGGGACGGAGGCCGGTTCCACTTTGAGATAGTCTGCAATCAACGACTCGGCCACGCCATAGTCCTGCGCGCGCAAGGCCGCACCGGCCAGAAATCGATATTCGCCCAGGGCCACGACCAGATTACCCTGTAAGAGATGCATCCGGGCCAGTAATTGGCAGATCTCCGGATTGCCGGGTTCGCGGCTCAGCAATTGGGTCAACATGGCCTCGGCGCCGGCATACTGCCCTTCTTCGATACGGCGCGTGGCTTCAGCCATGAGATCGCTCGCATCGCCGGGCTTGGCTGCGGTGGTAGCCGGTTTGGCCGGGCGTGCCGCACTGGGCGTCACACTGCCGCCGGTTTCGATCATCGACGTGATTTCTTTGGCCTCGGCATTCTCCGGATCCAGGCGCAGCACCGCCGTATACATCGCTTTCGCCTGCTCGTACTGTTGC
The DNA here is from genome assembly GCA_900696505.1 of uncultured Nitrosospira sp. Lineage (GTDB taxonomy): Bacteria > Nitrospirota > Nitrospiria > Nitrospirales > Nitrospiraceae > Nitrospira_A. Next base: position 2,653 of record CAADGJ010000273.1, on the reverse strand, counting down.
GCGGCCGACTGCTCGCGGCCAAGTTGCAGATACATCCGCACCGCCTCGTCGACGAGTCCTTCCTGCACACAGAGCTCCGCGACGCGTAACTGGGCGTCCAGATTAGACGGATCCTGGGAGACGATCTTGCGGTAAATCTCGAGCGCTTCTTTATTCCGGCCGTCCTTGAAGTAATGTTTGCCCAGCGTGAGATAGTCCTGCACGGCGCTGCTCAGCAGCCCCCGTTCGGCATTCAGATCACCGAGATGGCGATAGATTTCGATCCGGGCCGGATCGACCTTGAGTATTTTCTTATAGGCGGCGATAGCCTTGAGGACGGAACCTTCGGAGCGGAATGCGCTGGCGGCTTGCAGAAACGCCGTGACGGCCTCGGCGGTGGCGTTGCGCTTGAGTTGAAGATCGCCGATGGAGTTAAACACCGTGCCGTCGTTAGGCGTGTCGGCGATCAGTTTCCGCCATTCGGCAATGGCGGCATCGTACTGCCCTTTGGATGCAAAGAGCTGCGCATTCTGAAGCACTGTACGGCGGTCGACAGCCAAGGAGACCCCTCACCCGACGTTGAGAGTCCACGCTAACAGTCAACCTATTTATTGTCAAAACAAATGGATAAAAGAGAGACACCGCACACGCGGCGTCCGGAGCGGGGATTCTCTGAAGGAAACCGGCGGCCCCTCGATGAGGCAGAGGGGCCGCGGATTAGGTATGACTCCGGCCGAAATTAGTTGGCCGGCGCGAGATCCTTCAACACGTTGGCCGCCTGCGGTCCCTTGGCGCCCTGAACGATGTCGAACTCCACGTTCTCGCCCTCTTTCAAGGTCTTGAACCCGTCGCCCTGCAGCGCAGAGTAATGTACGAAGACATCGTCTCCGCCATCGAGCCGGATAAATCCGAATCCCTTACGATCGTTGAACCACTTCACGGTGCCCTTAGTCTTCATACGGTCCTCCTTTTCTCAACGCACGGACATAATGAGCGCATCAGCTCGTCTGCTGAGTCGCATGACAGGAAATGATGACGATAAAAAAGGAGAAACAACAGCGACGAGCGCGGCGGCTTTTGCGGGGGCGTTCAGACAATATTCAACCCGAACCATCTTAACCTGCTGAAAAGTGCGCAGCGATGTACCATGGGGTGAAATGCTTGTCAAGCGGATCTTTATGGCCCTGGCCTATCTGATCTGTTTACAAGGCACGCAGACTCTTCTATAGTGCAGCATCCAATTCTCCGATGTAGGACCCCGACCGCTCTCGTGCTGCACACCATCCTCGCTCGTTACATCTTCCGCGAGTTGCTTTCGCCGTTTTGCATCAGCTTAGGCGCGCTGTGCTTCGTGATGCTCACGAAGGAACTGCTCCGCCTGGTGGAGCTGCTGGTAACGAAGGGCATCGGCTTTCTGTCGGTGTTAAAAGTCTTCGCCCACTTACTCCCCTCGTTCCTCGTGTTGACCCTGCCCATCGCCGGCATCATTGCCTCGATTACGGCCTTCGGCCGGCTCTCGCTGGATAAAGAACTCGTCGCCATGCGCGCGGCCGGCTTCAGCCTGTTGCGGCTCTCCCAGCCGGTGTTTTTGTTTGCGGCGCTCGTCTGCGGCCTCACCCTCATGATGGCGCAATACGGGCAGCCGTGGAGCAATGTCACTCTGAAGAAAGTGGCGCTGAACCTGTTACGCGACGAACTGGTGTTGGAGCTCGACCGCGGCGTGTTCAACGAAGCGATCCCTAAGATGGTGATCTACGTACCGGATGCGCAGGAGGGGCAGGACAACCGGGGCATTTTCGTGGCGGATGAACGGAACCCGGCTGATCCGCGCATCATCGTGGCGCAGCAGTACCAGGTGATGACCGACTCGGCAAGCAGCCAGGTGGCGCTGCGCCTCATGAACGGCGTCATCCACAGCCGTCCGCAAAACCCCGAGGAGTATCAGAAGATTTCGTTTACGGCCTACGATCTCAAATTGAGCATCAACGCCAGCCTGTACGGAGCCGAAGAGCGCACGCCGATGGACGTGATTCGCGCGAAACTGGAAAGCTCCAACTGGACGGACACCAACGCCTTGCGGCGGCTCATGGAATATTATAAAGACCTGGCGTTTCCGGCCGCGTCGCTGGTGTTCTGCATCCTGGGCGTGCCGGTCGGGATCGTGTCGAAACGCTCCGGCAGCATCGGCGGGTTTGCCGTCGGCGTGCTCGTCGTCATCGCCTACTACGTCATCAATGTCGCCTGCGAGTTTCTCGTCACCACGCTGTGGATCTCCCCGTTCGCCGGCGCCTGGTTACCCAATGTCATCTTCACGATCGTGACGATTCTGTGGTTTTATCGCGTGAGTCGGCAGTAGCCCCATGAACATTCTTTTTCGATACATGCTCCGCGAGTACGTGAAGATTTTCGGCATGTGCTTCTCCGGGCTCATGACGATTTATCTCGTGATCGACTTTTTTGAAAAGGTGCGCCGATTCCTCCGGTATGACGCGCATGCGCTCGATGTGCTGGCCTACTTCGTCCTGAAGATGCCGGCCATCTCCTATCAGATTGCTCCGCTGGCGGTCTTGATGGCGACCCTCTTGACCATCGGCCTGCTGTCGCGCAGCCACGAAATTACGGCCATGCGCAGCTGCGGCATCAGCCTGTACTGGATCACCTCGCCGTTTATTTT
>CAADGJ010000272.1 GCA_900696505.1 uncultured Nitrosospira sp. | reverse complement strand
TCCAACGAGTCGAATTCAAACTCGTCCGAAACCTCTTTGACGCCTCGATCCTGCTTCAGTTCTTCTACCGATCGAGCGAGTGTCTGAATAGCCTGATTCAATTCCTGAATCGGCGCGGCCATGGTCTGTTGCATCACCCGAGAGAGTTCCTCCGCCAGACGATCCGGAGATCCTGTACGTCCTCCGGGGTCACGCCTGCTCAGCACTTCTACCGCTTCCCTCAGAGCGGCAACCGTCGGACTGAGTCGATCACTGAGGCTCCCGGCCAGACGATCACCGAGGTCACCGGGCACCGCGCCCACGGCAGCCGGTGACTGTGTCGGCGTCGGACCGGCTCCGGGCGTGAAGTTTTCCAACATCTGTTCCATGGTTTTGCGGGGAAACAATTCGTCCACCATCGTGACGAATTGCTGTTGAGTCGTCGCCAATCGATGCATCGCCGACTTCTCAAGCAACACGAACAGATTGGCGCAGAGCAATCCCACGATCGACGTGAGAAACTTTCCAGCCAATCCGTTGATCAACCCCTGAATCCCCACGATATGGGATCCGTCGGCATGGAGCTTACTTAAACCGATCAGGATGGCCAGAAACGTGAGCAGCAAACCGCCGCCCGTGATCAATGATGGAAATTGATGATAAAACGCCAGATTGAGGCGGCTGTTCAGCAAGTCGCGGGGGAAAAATTCGGCTGCCGTTCGTGTGGCAAACACTTTCGGTTCGATAAACCAGGCTGTACGCTCGACGACGAAGGTCTTGCGAAAGTGCAACCAGGCCTGTTCAAGGCGCGGCTCACGGCGCATGGCCTTGTCCAGCGTATGGAGATCGTCCAGATCAATGCGCTCGGGTTGGCCGCCGGATTGGTTGGCGACTCTCTTCACATCGCTCAAACTGGGCACCGTCAGCCACTCGTTCTGAAGGCTTTTTCGACTGGTCGCCAGACCCGTCAAGGTCGGCCAGACACGCGTATAACAGGTCTGCACGCTGGAAATGGCCGTCGAGAGCCGCCCGGCGTGCCACATGAACAATGCGATCAGCCCACCAGACCCGAGCCAACTTAACATCGGGCTATGGAGCTCTCCCAGGAGAGTCACGTCCTGGCTTAAAAATTCCCAGAGAGACATCATGGCGCAGCACCTCCCGCTCGAAACACGCATGGCCCACGGCTTCAGACCATGTGTGTTATCAAGTTTCGGGCCAGGATGTCTGTTGAAGAAAAACCCAATAACTCAGGGAAATTGATCCGCCGAAGTCTCTCACGACGATGCTCGAGACCAATCGGCTCGGCAAGAATTGCCGACCTGATGAATCTTTTTGCAGTGCTCTGTTCCCCTTAGCTTCCTTCGTCTACTGACGGACCAAGGCCGAGTTGTGCCCGCAACAGATCGTGGCGGGTGATTGATCGAACCACTTTCCCGTCTTGCACGACGGGAAGGATTTGAAATCCCATCTCGAACATGCGCGCAACACAACCCAACGACGTATCCTCTTTGACTCCCACAAATGCCGAATTCATGATGTCTCCGGCTCTCGCCTGCTTCAGATCCATGCCCTTGTCGATCGCACGGATCACATCGCCCTCATTGATGAACCCGAGAAATTCGTAATCTTCTCCCACCACCGGGGCGCCACCGACATGACTGGTCACCATTTCAATGGCCACATCCATCGCGCTGTCCCCTGGCTTGAATTGCCGGATCGTGGTGCCGACAATATCCCCCACGACTTGATATCCCTCCGCCGGATTGCCCGCGACGCCTGTAATAACCTTCATGATCGCCTCCCTTGTTACTCGGACGAATCGTCGTTTCCGGCAATCTAATGCCTTTCATTCGAGACGCGACACTGGGGAGATCCCTATACGCCGCCATCGTGCTGCGACCGTATAGCTTTCAACATCACGGCTATGTCATGAATAGAGCGAGTGGGCTCTTTCAGTCAGACACACAACACCCATGACTATACCCTGGACTACAGCTCTCCAAGTTGCCAGAAAGCTTCTGCCGGTGGTCATTGAGAAGGCCCCGGAGTTGATCAGGACTTTCGAACGGTTTCGTGGGGCTCCCCCGGCGGCGGAGCCTTCCGCTTCCGATTCCGCACTCTCAGCACTTCAGCTACAGATCGACGCTCAGCAACGTACCATTGAGCAGCAAGCGGACACGATCGTCGAGCTCCGTGCCACAGTCAATAGAATACAGCGCGCGTTGACCCTCGCTAGAACCTTCCTTGCCGCGACGATTTCGCTCAGCCTTGCCATAATCGCCTACTTACTTCTCCGGCCCTAATTGCGTTCGATAGCATAGTTTACGAGCCACACCGACGCTCTGATCGAGCCCTGGTGCAGGATGAATGTCAATGTAAGGAGCAGCGAAGCGGAAGAGAGGTAGTGGGAGGAACGTGACCTAGCCCGCGTATTCGTAGAAGAGATCGCGGGTTTGAACGAGTTTCACGAGCTGAAGGCGGCCGGCAGGAACGGCCGACGCGATACGATCCCATACAGCCTTGGCAAGGTATTCCCCTGTGACGGACGGCGTCCCTAACACCACGCGAAGATCTCGTCCCTCGAATGGAACCAACACGCGTTCCTTTACCAGCCGATCAAGCGCGACGATATCGGTCACCATCCCGGTCTCAGGATGAATCGGCCCATGCACCGACACGAACAGGTCCCAGGTATGGCCTCGATGGCCCTCGTGCACGGCCGTAAATGAATACCGTCTGGTCACAGAGGCCACATCCAGGCCGGCCTCTGCCGTGAGGTCTGCACAAAGATCCTCATCCTCATACAGAGACAACCGCTGAAGCGTACCGATGTCCTGCTGGGCTTGCAGCTTATCCCAGAGAACACGCGCGAGGTTTTCGGAAGTGGGAATCTGGTGATTGAAGTAGGGCAGGTCCAGGTTCAGATGCTTGTGATCGAATTCCTCCAGCACCTGCAGCAACACGCGCTTCAGATCAAAGAGGTTCACGACCATGCCGGTTCGCTGATCAACCTCTCCCGCGACGGTCACTTCCAGCATATAGTTATGCCCGTGCCCAGGGTCATTATTGCACGCGCCGAAGGTCGCACGGTTCTTTTCGGCATCCCACTCCCGCTTGTGATAGCGGTGGGAGGCACAAAACTCGATGCGCTTATTCAGGAGAACGGAAGCCATAGTCTCACATACACCGGATGTCACTGCTGTCTGTTATGTACAAGAGTTCCTCGTTGAATGCCAGCCTAAAACTCAGACCACCCGCTCGCTAGCCGCGGAGATCAGCCAACCATTCCTGCCGCATCGTCCAGGGCACCTCGGCATCCGCCTCGTATCCGGCATGGCGAACAGAGAGCGCCGCACGCACAGCCGGATCCGCCAGGGCCGTCACCATGGCAGGAGTCGGACGAAACCGCACGAAATGCACCGCGCTGATTTTCGTTTCATGGCTGTGCCCACCCTCAAACTCACCGTAGACGATCTCTCCTCCGGCTCTCAGACCAAGCTTCTGACCATGGTCCAGCCCCATAAACAGATCAAGCCAATGTTTCATGGTCTCCGCATCCGTCAGTTCGATCAAAAGGGTTGCGCTCAATTCACCGGGAGCCGGCAGCAGGGCATTGTAGACGTCTACTTCGTCCTGCACTTTTTGCGGATCGAGGATTCGCTCCACGCGGATCATTTCCTGGATCTGGAAGCGGAGCGTCTCCCGGTTCTCGAAAACCATCGTGATCTTATCACCGATACTAATCCGCCGTCGGCGTTTGAGATCGATAATAGTCTGCCGGTACGCCTCGCGTTGCCGCTCGTACTCGTCCGGTGGAAGTAAATCTGCTTGTGTCAGTTGGTTCATGTGCTATCCGGCCAACACTGGCTCAGTTACGAAGTCCGTGGATCTCTGGGCAACCCGTAGGCGTCGCGCACCACTTGTATGGGATGCTGCGCCGACTTCCCGCCGACATGGGCTTGAGCGCCGGCTTGATCCAGCTGAAGGCCTGCGAGCGGACAATCGGATGCCACCACATCGGCTGGAACCTGCTCGACCTGACGAACGGCTTTCTGCGCAATCTTCATCGAGAGCGGAAAAAATTCTGTTTTGGCCGACCATGA
>CAADGJ010000271.1 GCA_900696505.1 uncultured Nitrosospira sp. | reverse complement strand
GACAAACGTCGCCGGTACGATACGTTCGGCCACGCCGGCGGACCGCAGGGCGCCGAGGGATTCGATTTCGGCGGCCAGGGTGGATTCGGCGATATCTTCAACGACATTTTCGAAGACTTCTTTGGTCAGCCTCGTGGCCGTGCCCGGGCCGAGCGCGGGAATGACCTCCAATACAATCTCGAGATCACCTTCGAAGAGTCGGTCTTCGGCAAGGAAGCCAAGCTCAAAATTCCTCGCTGGGAAACCTGTGCGGACTGTAAAGGCACCGGCGCAAAATCCGCGACCGCCATCAAGATGTGTCCTGCCTGTAAAGGACAGGGACAGTTGCGTTTCCAACAAGGATTCTTCAGCGTCAGCCGCCCGTGCGGTCAGTGCGAAGGCGTCGGACAAATCATCACCGAACCGTGCCAGGTCTGCGGTGGACGTCAGCGCATCCGCAAGGAACGCATGCTGTCGGTCAATATTCCAGGCGGTATCGAAACCGGCATGCGCCTGCGGCTCGCCAATGAAGGGGAGCATGGTGTGCAAGGCGGCCCGCAGGGCGACCTCTATGTCGCCGTGACGGTCAAACCCCATCCCCACTTCCGCCGAGAAGGGCAGGATATTGCCTGTGACCTTCCCATCAATCTCGTGACGGCCATCCTCGGCGGCCGTGTTGAAGTGCCCACGCTCAAGGGCAACACGTTCATGAAGATTCCTGCAGGCACGCAGCCTGATAAAATACTGCGACTCAAGGGGCTCGGGTTCCCGAACCTCAAGGGTGGCCATACCGGGGATCAACTGTTCAATGTGAAAGTGGAGATTCCCACAAAGCTCACCTCGCGGCAGAAGGAACTGCTGGAAGAATTCGCCAAGGAAAGCGGCTACACGAAGGATAGCGAGGGCGAAGGCTTTTTAGACAAAATGAAGACGTTTTTCGAATAGACCGGGCTTCTGCACCTTCCAGATCCGCCGACCGTCATGCCGGCATTTTTTATCTCCTCAGCCGAGATCCACGGAACCGCACTCACCCTTACCGGCGAACTCTGCCACCATCTGCGTGCCAGCTTGCGCGTTAAGTCTGGCGAGGTCCTGCGACTCACCGATGAACACCGTCAGCGATATGAGGTGCGCGTGAGCGCGGTGGCTCCGGAGGCGTTGACCGCCGAGATTCTCGAATCTCGTCCCGGGCCGATCGATACGTCGCCACGAGTCATCCTCGCGCAAGTCATACTCAAGGGCGATCATATGGATTGGGTCGTGCAGAAGGCGAGCGAGTTGGGCGTGAAGGCTGTTCTCCCGCTGATCTCACGGCATGGCGTCGTACGACCGCAACCAGAGAGAGTGGCGACCCAGGTGGCTCGCTGGCAGCGGATTGCCACCGAAGCCGCACAGCAGTCGGAACAATGGCAGCCGCCACAAGTATTGGAACCGTTAGAAGTTCGCCGCTTTTTCTCCGGCCATCAAGCCACCACAGCACTTCTGTTAGCGGAGCGGCAGAACGCCGTGGGGTTGGCCAACATTCCTCTACCGGCTCTTCCAACCGATACCATCACTGTGATTGTTGGCCCTGAAGGCGGATGGGCGGAGGAGGAACTGTCTCAGGCCGTGGACGGACAGTGCCTGGCCGTAAGTCTAGGTGAGCACATCCTTCGAGCGGATACGGCGGCGGTCACAGCCTTAAGTATCGTGCAGAGTCGGTTGGGACGATTAGGTTAGACGACTAGACAGGCGGCAAGCGGTTACTTCTTGCCTGCACTGATGGAAATGATGGTCCCTCCCTCGCCGGCGGCCCAACCGGCCGTGGCACGAGGAAAACTGAGCGCCATCAGAGAACGTTTCACCGGACTGGTCTCTTCCACCCAGTTGAACCCGGCATCGCTGGTTCGCAGGATCTGGCCGCGTTCCCCAACAATCCACCCCTGCTGCGGATCCGTGAACCGTACACGAATGAGATCCGTGAGTTTGTTGCAGGTCCGGCCACAGGGCAAGGTGCGATCGACCCAATGGGTTCCCCCATCGATCGTCTGGAATAACGCCCCGGCATTGCCGACTGCCCATCCGTTGGTATCATCCGCAAAGGCGACATCAAAAAAGGTCGCCGAGCTTTGGCTGACCTGTGTGGTCCAGTTCTTTCCGCCATCCGCCGTTGTGAGAATCGTGCCCAACGCGCCGACGGCTGTGCCTTGCAATTCGTTGGTCAGCGCAATGGCATACAACGCCGCGCTCGTGCCGCTGGCCTGGTCGATCCAGTTCTCTCCGCCGTCCGTGGTCTGCAAAATAGTGCCGTTTCCACCCACCATCCAGCCCTTCGTCGGAGATGCAAAGGCAATCCCGTACAAAGGCGCCTGAGTGGACACAACGACGACACTCCACGTCTCGCCACCATCCTTGCTGGTTCTGACCGTGCCATTCGCCCCCACGACCCATCCGCGCTTCGCATCTCGAAAGTAGACGGCGGTCAGGAGTGACGACGTGCCGCTGGAGACCTTCTTCCACTTGTGGCCACCGTCGGTAGTCTTGAGAATCGTCCCACCTGATCCAACGGCCCACCCGAGCTGGTGGTCGTGAAAAAACATGCCTAATAGCGTCGCTTCGGAGCCGCTTTTCTGCATCGCGACGGTCACCGGAACGGTAGGAGAACCAGCCTCGACCGTGCCGACGCAGAGCACGACCAAGAGCGAACACACCACTGCAGCCAAAGTACGCAACGTAAAGTGCCTCAATGAAAGTGACTGTTTTCAGGATTCGGATTTCGCCAATAACTGGCATCCGGCAGACCGGACGGTTGGATCGTAAAGGTGCCGGCTTCCAACGTGACCCATTTTTTGGGCGTGCAGCAAGAACCATCCGGCAGCAAATCCCACGACCCTCTCCGCACAACCAGCGGACCGGACGTCAGGTCAGGATTGAATTCGCCAAGCTTCCCCACTCCGTACGAATGACGATGAGGAATTTTGACCTTGATCTCCGTATCCGTCCAGGATTGGACAATCGCTCCGACCCCATTGAACAAGACCTCGGTACGCGAGACATTTTCACCCAACTCCGGGGCCACGCGGGCATACACACTGTCCGTGATGACCTTGCTCGGCTCGGCTGTCTTCAAAAACTTACCGAACCCGCTCCCCTTGATGGTCACGACTTCATCGAGTCCCCCGGTGTTCGGACTGTACGAATCGATTTTCGGCGTCACAAGGGTAAAGT
>CAADGJ010000270.1 GCA_900696505.1 uncultured Nitrosospira sp. | reverse complement strand
ACAATCAATGCCAGACCGTCAGGGAGGAAACGGCGATCACGGAGACGCAATCGACAGTCAGCCGGCCTGGCGTCGCGCCCTACACGCCGACGGAAGCCGAATGGCTGGCCTTGATCACGAGGGCCGGACTCCGACGGGAAGCCACACCAGACCGCCCCTACTCGCTCGACATTGTTCTCGCCGATCCACAGACCCTGCAGATTATGGTTCGACATGCGTCCACGATGGATCGGGAGCAACTGCGGAAAGCCATCGAAGGCGCAAGGGAGACGATCCGGAACACGGCCAAAAGTTATGGCTGGGACAAGTGGGTCAAAATTCGAGAGACGGTCGAAATGTACGCGGCGAAAAAATGAACCCGGTGCGGCCACGCGTCTGACGGGTCATTCCATGATCAGCATGATTTGCGCAGGCGTGAGCAGCGCGCCTGGTTGATGGCGCCCCAGCCAGGCCAGGGCATCCGGTCCGGACAGTCCCAACACCGATCGGGCGAGCAACGTAGCAAACAAGGCCGTGCGGCCGAGTCCGGCGGAACAATGGATCACTACGTTATGGCCCTGGGCAGCCTCTTCATAAACCCGCTTCAGCACCTCAGGCAAGCCGCCATCGACGGGAATGCCATAGTTGGGGATCGGCAGCGGCAACACCGTCAGGCCTTCTTCCCGATACATCGCCAATAGATCCCGTCCCGTCTTTTCCCGGCATTCGTCCGGCTCAGCGAGCAACACCACGCCATGAATGGCCGCCGCTCTGAACTTCGGCAGCAACGTCCCTTCCGGATCATAGAGGCCGAATGGCATGGCGCTGCCGTAGATGCGACCCGTGAGATTGAGCGGGTATGACGTCAGCGTCCTCGCGTGGCTCTGCTCTCGTGATGGATTACTCAGCATGGTGTTCAGCCCAGTCCTTCCAGTCCGCGACCGTCGTCTTCAGCATCGCCTTGGCCGCTTTCTTCAGCCAGGCAGATTTTCGCGCTGCCAGGTCGCGCTGAACAGCCTTGATCTGCGCCCGGTCGCCGAGATGCACATTCGCCGTCTCCCAGCCCATCGCATACAGCAGCTTCCCTTCGTCCCGTTTTTTCGGTAACGCCGTCACTTCAATCCGGGAGCAATAGGGCGACAGCCGCCGGAGCAACCAGGAGCCATCCATCCCCACGAACGGATCGCGACAACGCACGGAGCGCTCCAGCATCAACTGGTACAGCAACGTGCCGATTGGCTTCTGCCCTCGCGCCCACAGACCGGCGGACGCAATGAGCCGCTTGGCTTCGCGGGCGATTTTTCCCCCGCACCAGTCGGCCAGCGCCACCACACGCGGACGCCCCAGGCTGCCGAGCCCCGATACCCGCCGCCGCAACCCATACGAAAGGCCTGCTTCGGGCATGACCTTCTCGAGGGCGTTCGTCACCTCCGGAGGGACTGTGTCTTGGACCATTGGCAGAGCTGCCATCTTTTTCCAGAACTTCACCGGATCGCGCAGGGAATTCGTGGCAATGTCCCGCAACCAGGCGTGCTGCTCCGACAACACAAAGGGTCGTCCACCGGCGCGCAGGCCTTCGAGATAGCCGGTCAGCACCGCATCGCAGGCCTCATCCAACTTCACGGCGAGATGTTCAGCCCGACCGGCGAGTTTGCCGCTGACGACCAACCGCACCAGGTCGCTCGCATAGGGAAAAAGGCAGGCCTCGTCAAAATCGTTGATGCCCCAGATCAAGCGGCCTTCGCTATCCCGCCACGTGCCGAAATTTTCGACATGGAGATCGGCGACTGCCCGCAGCGCCGGAGCCGCGGTGAGATCGGCACAGACTTCCGGCCACACCTGCAGCCACCGGTAACAGGTCGCCCGAAGAAACGAAAAGGCGCTCTGCGTCATCATCCGGTGCTTCAGACGCAGATCGGCCGGCACAAACGGCACCTGCCGCGCCGACCATCGCTCATACTCATGCGTCGCCTGAAGAATGTTCATGGGTGCTGCCTGCTCAGTGGCGCTAAGGTCTCACGTCTTCAGTCCGATCGCAAGACGGGAATCGCTCGTAGGAGGACAGCAGGATAGGAAGGACGTCACTGGACCTGATGGGATCACACAGCGGGTCTTAGAGTTTGGGGATGTGAAGGGTCTTGCTGATCATGAGCGTACCGGAAAGGATGAACAGCAGAGACAAGGCATGCAGGTCGCCAGGCCCGATCGTCCACACACCTCCGTAGAGCTGCTCGCCGAGCCGATCCTGCCACGCTACCCAGGCCAGTACTCCGGTCAGGAGCGCCGTGGTCGGGATGGGCGTGCCTTCGAAATAGGCCACCTTGTCATGGCCGGCAGAAAGGCGTTCGGCGGTCACGTTATAGCGGGCCAGCCGGCTCACGCCACAGCAGACAAAATACGTCAGCGCGATCCAATCCCACCCTCCTCGCAGGCCTGCGGCAAAGGCGAGCGCGGCGGGTGCCACGCCGAAGGAGATAATGTCGGCCAAGGAATCCAATTCCCGTCCAAGCACCGACTGCTGATGCCGCCATCGAGCGACACGGCCGTCGAACCAGTCGAACAGTAGCGCAGCCGGCGACAACGCCGCGGCAGCCAAAAAGTGAACCAGCGAATGGCTGCTCATGTACTGCATCGCAAAGAACACACCCGCGAGCCCACAAGCGGCGTTGCCGAGTGTGAGCACATCGGCGAGATGAAACTCGCGGAGCATCGAAAAATGTTTTGGTGGCAACACAGTCACGGTAGGAAAACCCAAGCGGGATTCCGCTGCATGGTCCACGTGGAAACTTGCCCGGCCGGTTTTCATCATCGGCCACTCGACAGGAAAAATAATAGCAGATTACTCACGATTGAGAAACGGCATGCACAGCGCCCATGGGCGGCAGGCCTGCAGACCTGCCGCCCCGACCACCAGCGATGACGACTACTT
>CAADGJ010000269.1 GCA_900696505.1 uncultured Nitrosospira sp. | reverse complement strand
GGATCGAGCGGGGCCTGCCAGTTCACGGCAAACGTTTCGAAGCCTCCGCCGGCTTTGGGTTCCCGCAGGGAGATCGAGATGGTCATGGTGCGCGGCTTCCCGTCGCCCTCTTTGTCGTTATACAGAAACCGATTGCCCGAGGCCCGCACGTACGACTGGGTGATGCGGTCATTGCCGGCGGCAGAATAGTAGCCAATGCTGATTTCTACCGGCTGTGTCACAGGGAGGTTAGGGGCGATGGTGACCAGTGTGCTCACGCTCTTGTAAGCGAGTCGCAAGGCGTTGGCCACCAAGGTGAGGTTGGCGGTCGGAGCCTGGTATTGCGCCTGCATAAACGTTTTTCCGGGTGTTGCCTGGAACTTGTCCACGATGCCCCGTTCTTGTATCTCGCCAGTGACTGGATGGTGATCGTCGGTGATCAACTCCGGTTCCTGAATCTTGATGCCCTCGTCAGGAGTGGTCCGCTCAGCTGAGCTCGGCCGCTCTTCCAGTGCGGGTGCCGACGAGGGCAAGGAGTCTTGATTGTCCTGTGCCTGGCAGGCCATCCATAGGCCCCAAGCCATCAGGAAAACCAACCATGCAGTAAATGGATACCGAACGATCGTCATGCATCTACTCCTTTGGCCTTGTGCCTGCGGGCTGTGACGCTGTCTCGCATGCACCCCCTACGCGTCGCCGTGACAACAAGCTCTGCTCATTGCCCGTTGGTTTTGAAATCCTGTTGAAGCTGTTGCATACGCTCTGGCGTCATCCATTCCGGAACGGGAGCCTCTTCTTCCTCCGCTGCGGTGTTCGCGTCGACGCCACGCCGCTGGATGCCGGCACTGCCGAGCACGCCCACGCTTCCTTGGACTCCCGGCATGAACGCTGAGCCTGCCGGCTTCCGGCAGGTTTGGATCTGGTTGGTGGTATTGTCGTAGGTGCAGCACAACATTTGACCGCCGCTGCAGAGAAGGGCATGGGTGTAGGGCTTGTTTCCCATGATGTCTTGCTGCATCTGATCGACACAGGAGTTGCCGAAATTGGACTGAATCTGATCCACGGTGCAGCCGTTGACCAGGGGCTTTCGCGGTTTGGCATCTGACGCTGCAGGGAGCGCCAGGAGCCCCGTCAGGATCATGAGCAAAACGGTTGTGATCGCATAAGGCTTGGTCATGGTGTACTCTTTCTCGATCATCTGAACACGTCAATGATCGAATGTCGGTGTTGTTTTACTTATTCTCATTATCGTCCGTGCCTGGCCGCCCGTCGCCGGAGGGTTTGTCCTCTATACCTCGTCTCATGATGGGCGCGTTCATGCCGGTTCTCGGAACGCGTGGATTGATCGGTGCGGGCGATACGACGGGCGCGTTCTGCAGCATCCCGCCGGGAACTCTCGTCATCCCGCCTCTTGGGCCTTTGAGGGCCTCGATCTGTTCGCAGTCTTTTCCGCCCTGCGCATTTTGTACGCAACACATATAATCGCCGCTGGGAATACATTCGACCCAATGGCCGGGTTTGTCGGGGCAGGTGGCCACTCCAATCGTGACGGGCCCCTTGCAGTTGTCCGGGTTCTTGATCGGCACAGCCAACGCGGGAGCGGCGGCGACAATGACTCCACACACCAGTCCTGCCATGAGGCTTGGATGAGAACATAGTCTATGCATGGCGGCCTCCTTCGTTCTGTGACTCCTCAATTCGTTTAGCGATAACATCAGGATCGTCGGTCCTCTTTCGGCAATTCGATGGTTCCGAGTGTCAGTACTCTATTTACCGCCGTTGAAATGGCGTGCATTCGCAGCTCTGACTTCCTGCCGGACAGGCTGCGGGACAAAATGGCGACAACAATTGGCATTCTGCCTGGGTATGGCAGGCACAACGGGTCACGGGAAACGGAACCTGGTAACTGCACAGATTCGGCGGCAGGGCCGGCATCGGGCCACGGCTCATGGGAATGAATTCGCAGTGAGTACTTCCGGACGGACAGGAGTTGGGAAAGAGTGACGTGAGGCTCTGGCAATCAGCCTGGTTGAAACACTTGCACTGGGTCATCATGTGCGTTTCGGTATGGCAGAGTTGTGGCGGCGGACCTGCCGGACCAGGGGCAAGGGGCCTTCGTTGAAGGTCTTTTTTCATTTCCCCCAACAGCCCTGGTGCCACGCCGCGCTCCTGGATCTCTTCACCGGACGGTTGGTTCGAAGCGGGTGCCTCTCCTTGTTCAGCGGATGCAGAGACAGGATAGCCGGTCGTGAGTACGAAGATGAGCATCACCCAGCCCCATGTGACGAACCGTGTCGATTTCATGTTCATGATTCCATTCTCTCGCTCACGTTTATTTCCCTTCCTTTTCCGAGGAAGTCGGTTGGTCGCCGTCTACTAGTTACAATCCCACCATGACCAATTCGAACTTGGCGTTATAGCCAATCGATGGCGCGGCATTCGGGTCGCTGATTCTCGTCGAAATGGAGGAGGAGCCTGGACCAACAGCCAGGTAAAAGCCGCTGACCGTCTGGATGGTATAGGAGCAGTTCGGCTGCTCCACGATCTTGAACTTTTCCCAGGCCTGAACCTGTCGTGCATCTGTATGCAGGTTGTCGCCGCTGGCGATCCCGCCTCCGCCTACTGCGGTGAGATAGTTCACTCCGTTGGAGGTTTGCAGCGCATAGGACCCATCGCTTTGCCGGAGGAGCCTGAATCTGGATCCGGCTTGTAGGCCGCTGTAGGCGGTTATTGCCTGACTGGCCATCCCTCCTCCGTTGAGCGCGGTGAGGTAGCTCACAAAATCGCCTTTCCCCGGAATATTTCCTGTGCCGGTGGGGCGAATGGCATATTGGTAGCCGGACCCCACATCGCCGCATTTCAAGAAATAGAAATACTCCCAAGAGTTGGCCTGAACCGCGTCGGTATGGAACGCATCAGTCGATTTGCCGCCTCCACCGAGTGCGGTCAAAAAGTGCCCATCGTAGGTCTTGATCGTGAAGGTCCCGGCAGGGCTGGGCCCGTCGATTCTGAACAGCGCGATATCCCGTTGCGGAGTCTGGAGTTCGGTTTGTACCCCCTGTGTCGTGTTGGGCAGGCCGCCCAGTCCACCGACGGCACTCACGAAGTATCCGCCGCTGGTTTGGATGGTGGTGTAATCCGGTTGGACGGTCGCAAGCCTGAATCGCTGGTTGGGTCCGATCACACTATCCAGCGTGATGACGGCGTCGATGCTGTGGTGTCCTCCATCGCGGGCGGTCAGGGGAGTGTTCTTCAGATATGACCGTATCGCAAAATCGCCCGGTAACAGGCCGAACGCCGGCGGGTTCGATGCCGTGCTCGGTGCGGACGGAATCGGAGTGAACACTTGCGGGGAGGTGAGGCCAGGTCGGAGGGGTTTCGGGGTGACGCCTCGTTCTTGCACCTCGTCGGCTTGTGGTTGACCTGTGGCTTCCTCCGTGTGGGCGATAGCGGTAGCGTTGGAATTCGATGACGGCGAATCCGCAGCACAGCCGGCCCATCCCGCGAGCAACCAGCCGGTGACAACAATGGCTAGATACCGGTTCATGCGGCACCTCCAATTTCGTTCGTGAGGCACTCCGAACTCTTACACTCCTGCGACGGCATCATCTCCGCTCGTCGTTCTCACCATATCCATCGATAGCGATGCTCCGAGCCCCGGCCAGGGCGCGGTGCGTATCGAGCGGCGCGAGAGGCCAGTGAACATTGAT
>CAADGJ010000268.1 GCA_900696505.1 uncultured Nitrosospira sp. | reverse complement strand
GCCTGATGACTCAGCGCGGGGTGTATATGGTGCCCACACTATCCGCTCTGGCCACCACGGCTGCCTGTCCGACCGGCTGCGGCATCCCCGACAGCGCCCGCTCAAAGGCCAAAAACATGGTCCGGCAGCACGAGAAGAGTTTCCGCGCCGCCGTCCGGCGTGGCGTGCCGATTGCGCTAGGAACCGATGCCGGCACGCCCTTCAATTACCATGGCGACAATGCCCAGGAATTGGAGCGGATGGTCGCCCTGGGCATGACACCGATGGATGCCATCATGACGAGCACGTCCGCCGCCGCGCGATTGCTGCGACTCTCAGCAGAAATCGGCACCATTGAAGCCGGCAAGCAGGCAGATCTGTTGGTGGTAGAAGGCAATCCGTTAAGAAATATCGGACTGCTCCTGAAACGGGAACGGATCGCGGGAGTGATGCAAGGCGGGCGATTTGTATCAGGACCGCTTTCGGAGACGTAAAGGGAAACCGCGTCCGAGGAAGCAACGCTCCGGAACCGTTTCATCGTACGCGTGTGGCGTACTCTTCACGCGTGAGCGTTACCTTCCTGTTCATCTGCGTTGATACAGCAGCTCCAGTGCCGTGGCGAACCCATTGATTCGTCCCTTCCGGAACATCTCCTCCAGACGGCCTCGTAGCGCGCGAATCCCGCCTTCGTCGCCCCTGGCAACCACGGACTGCGACACCATCATCTGTACGGCCACTTCGAGCAGGCGATGCTTGCGTTGCTCCATCTCCGGCGTCACGAATTCATCCAGCACCTCAGCCCCCCGCGCCTCGACGATCGGTTCCTTGAACGTATCATACCCCTGGTGCGCCACCGTGCGTTCCCGAATGATGGCCAATTCGGATTTGATCCGCGGCACCATTTTCATCAGGACGGCGAACACTTCCTTGCGGCCCTCGTCGAAGAGCTTCTTCTCCATCTCCTCGAGAATCAGCGCCGGATCGACGGTCTCCGGCCGCATCTCCTCGCCCCAATGCAGACGATCGTAGGTGCGCCGGGTTTCGGGATCCCCGAGGACTTCATAGGCGGAGTTGATCTCACGGATCTTCTCCTCAGCCTTGCTGTTGTTGGGATTGCGATCGGGATGATGCTCGAAGACGAGCTTCCGGTAGGCCTTCTTGATCTCGTCATCAGAAATGTCTCGTGACACCCCGAGGACGCGGTAATAATCGATACGCGGCATAGTGCGAGGGACTATACCATGTCCGCTTTGCGCGCTTCACCTTGACAGCGCCGCGTCCTCCCCGTAGCGTGGCGCGCACGACCCGCATAGAGGAGAACCGCAACGTGGCTTGGATGCAGGGCGTCACAACGTATCAATGGCTGGTGCTGTTCGTCGCCTGGCTCGGCTGGGTATTCGATGCCATGGATGCCACGATCTATGCAATCGTGCTCCATCCCGCGCTGCATGAACTCTTGCAAGCCGGCGCCACCGGCGGCGAGGTCACGTCCGAACAAATCGGATGGTACGGCGGCATCGTCTTTTCCGTGTTCCTCATCGGGTGGGCCCTCGGAGGTATCGGCTTCGGTATGGCCGCCGACTATTTCGGCCGCACCAAAACGCTGATCGCGACAATTCTGATCTATGCCGTGTTTACGGGCTTGGCGGCACTCGCGCAGGAATGGTGGCATCTCGCGATCTACCGGTTTCTGACGGCGCTTGGCGTCGGCGGAGAATGGGCGGCGGGAGCCGCCATCGTGGCCGAGACCTGGCCTGAAGAGAAGCGATCCAGGGCCGCGGGCATCTTACAGTCAGCCTGGGCCTTCGGCTTTTTTATCGCCGCCGGCTGCAACCTGCTGTTGAAAGATTCCGGCTGGCGGATGCTCTTTCTCATCGGAATCCTTCCGGCCTTTGTGGCCCTCCTCGTCCGACGATGGGTGAAAGAACCCGAGCGCTGGGTGCAGGCCCATGAGCGAGAACCGCGATCAGCCCACACGAGCTGGCTCCATCTCGTCGAATTGTTCCGCCCCTCTTTACGTCGCGATACGCTGATCGGGTCTACATTAGCCTTCGTCGCGGTCTTCGGAGTCTGGGGCGCCACCAACTGGGCGCCGACCCTCATCCGTGGGATGCCCGATCTCCAGGGCCAGGACTCCGCCGCGCTCGCCGAGAAAGTGAGTTACGCGATCATGGCCCTGAACGCAGGCGCGCTTTTCGGCTATCTGGGATTCGGCCCGCTCGCGGAACGGTTCGGACGTCGCCCCGTGTTCGGATTGATGTGCCTTGGCAGTCTGATCCTGCTGCCGGCGACCTATTTCGTGCCGCACAGCTACGCAGAAGTGCTGCTCCTGTTGCCGGTACTGGGATTTTTCAATAACGGCATCTTTAGCGGCTTTCCGATTTATCTGCCCGAGCTGTATCCGACGCGGCTCCGTGCCACCGGCTCCGGCTTTTGCTTCAATGCCGGACGCATTCTCGCCTCCGCGGCCCCCTTCGTCACGGGCTGGCTCGTCACCATGCTGGGATCGTTCAACAATGCCGCAAGTACCATCGCGTTGATCTACCTGCTCGGCTTGGCCATACTTCCATTCGCGACCGAAACCAAGGG
>CAADGJ010000267.1 GCA_900696505.1 uncultured Nitrosospira sp. | reverse complement strand
C
Source organism: uncultured Nitrosospira sp. (assembly GCA_900696505.1). Lineage (GTDB taxonomy): Bacteria > Nitrospirota > Nitrospiria > Nitrospirales > Nitrospiraceae > Nitrospira_A. The sequence goes on along the minus strand of CAADGJ010000267.1, from coordinate 2,721 downwards.
TTTTCTTTCACCTGCTCCTGGACTTTCCCTGCGAACATTTTTGTGTCGAGTCCATACGAAGGGGCTTGAGTGCTGCCGGTAATTACCAGTGGAAGCGAGAGGCGTCCATTGGTCATGGCGACCTTGGCAATGGGAGAGCCGGCGGCGATCTTCTGGCTCAGGGCCTGAGACAGATTCAGATTCAGTTTCATGTCGAGTGATTGGTCGAGGCCGATCGTGCCGCCGCCGGTCGCCTGGAAATCATGGCTGTCAATCAAGACGCGCTGTAGGCCGATCAGTCCTTGTTTGATCACCACGTCGCTTTCGATGGTGGAGAACGCCGTGGCTTTGACATTGTCCAACGAGACGCCGACCACTTTGAGCAACATCGCGGCCTGTTGCAATAAATTGATCCCCTCGATTTTGCCCTCTCTGACGGACATGCGGCCGGTTCCCGCCAGGGCTTTCACGAGATCCGGATGAGTAAACCCGCGCCCGCTGAGCGCCAGTTCGGCGTTGGCGGTGCCGCTGAGCGAGACCTGGTCTGTGCCGACAGCCTGCAGCGCCGGTCCGACTTGTAGCCCTTGTAGTGCGACCGTGCCGGTAAATGGCGGAGTGGGAGTTCCCAGGCCTAACGTTCCCTGCGTGCGCAGGAAGCCTCCGAAGACTTGGAGCGTGAGGTTGGTGAGTCGCGCCTCTTGCCCCTTCATTTCGGCCGCCGCCTGGAGGTCTTTGATCTCTACGGGCTTTTTCAAGGGCAATGCCACAGGCAAATCGGCGCTGTTCACGAGTTTTGAGGTCGCCGTCACCTTCGCCAGTCCGCCGAGCACCGATCCCTTGACCTCGACCCGTGAGCTTCCCAATGCGATCGTCAGGCCCAGGTTCGGCACCTCTGCGAGCTCAAGGGGCGCGGTGCCTTCTTTGGGCGGATACTTCGCCCGAACGTTCATGTGCAGGTCTTTCACTTCGACTGGTTTGGCTAGTGGGACGGCCACTGGAAGGTCGGAGGAATTGATACTGGCCGACGCCGCGGTGATATTGGCGAGGCCTTTGGTTGCCGTGCCCTTGATGTTGATGGCTGAGCCACCCATCACCAGGGTTAGGCCCAAGTCCGTCAGGTCTACCTGGCTGGCGGGCGGGGTATCAGGCGGGATCGGGTAGAGAGCATGGAGCGTGAGATGCAGATCCTTGATCTGGACAGGCTTTGTGAGCGGCAATGCGATGGGAAGATCCGCCGTATCGATTTGCAACGCATTAATCGTGGCATCCAGGTTGCCGCCGACTGCGCGTCCTTTGAGCCCCACTGCGACCTTGCCAAGGCCGAGGTTGAACGAGAAGGATTTCACATCCAGCGTTTCAACCAGTGGTCCGAATGTCCCATCCAGATGCACGGGAAGATTATAGGGCAGGACGGTTGCTCCCAGGTGCACCGTGGGACTATCGCCCAGATGGACCGACGTCAGCAAAAATTCCAGCTGGGTGACGGTGTACTCCGTCGGCTTCGCGGTGGACTCGTCACGATACGTCAGCTTCCCGCCATCGAGCGAAACCCGGTCGACGGCAAAAAGCGCCAGCGCTTGGAGTGGGCTGCCGGCCGGTTGTCCTGGGGCCTCGGGCTTTGAGGGCGCGGCAGGAGACGTGGGTTTCGCGCCGATGGTAGAGATGTTGAGCTGCCCCTGCGAATTCTTCAGGACCAGAATGACCGGGTCGCGCAGGGTGATCTCTTCCACATCGACTCTGCCTTTGAGCAGCGGCAGGAGCTTGACGCCCACATCCAGCGACGCGAGAGAGGCAAAGGGCCCCGTGCGGAACGCCGGGTCATCCTGGACAACAAACCCGCCGATTCGAGCCCCGATGCGTGGCCAAATGGTCAGACGGATATCCTGCAGTTCGACTTTCCGGTTGAGCGCCTCCTCAATCAAAGGCCGGTACCGATCCTGATACTTGTTCAAATCGATGAGGAAAGGCAAAGCGATGATCAGGATCAGAAAGAGCAGGATCACGACACCGATCCCGACCAGAATTTTCATCACGTACCTCCGCTGAAATGGTCCCGCAGTATAGGAATGCGCGCGAAATCGGTCAATGGCGGCAAATCGGCCTTGCCTCGCACGACGTCGCGATGGAAAACCCCCGTCGTGGTCTCTCCGCCGTGCCGTTTCGAGATCGAGTCTGAGGTAAGGGACGTGGCGTCCCTTACCTTGCCGCTCACCGGCCTGCGTGATAAGATGCCACCCTTTGAAGTCGTCCGATCGCGGAGAGGTGCGAGAGTGGACGAATCGACATGCTTGGAAAGCATGCGTCTCGGCAACGGGACCGTGGGTTCGAATCCCACCCTCTCCGCCATCGAAAGTGCGAAGTAAGATTGGGAAGGCGTGCGAGTCGAATGACCATTGCCGGCTGAGGCGGTGGGATTCGAACAAGGGGGAATCGCGGGGGAGGGACTCCCCTGCGTGGGGAGACACGAGGGGGCAGGCCCCCTCAGTGGGAGCGCGTATGCGTGACTTCGAATGCCCACCCTCTCCGCCATCGATTAGAGTCGTGTCACGTCGGGCATGACGGGAACCGGTATGAGAAGGGGGAGTCATACAAGGCTCTGCCCTTTGCCTTTCATCCCTGCCGGATCACGAAATCCTCGGGGCCGGGCCCTGTGCAACAGAACCCTGTGAACCCCGCCAGGTCCGGAAGGAAGCAACGGTAAGCGGTTCGTTCTGTGTGCCGCAGGATCACCTGGCCCCACTT
>CAADGJ010000266.1 GCA_900696505.1 uncultured Nitrosospira sp. | reverse complement strand
GCTTCGCTGCCGTTGGCCGCTTCCGCCACGACCTGGATGTCTCCATACCCGGCAAGGAGTCCGCACAGGCCTTGACGTACCATGGCATGGTCGTCGGCAATCAGCACCCGTATCTGTCTGGCGCTCTCCAGTGGACGGCCATTGATCGGTTCCTGATCGTCGGGCTGCCCCAGTGACGGGACCGCATGCGGGATAGACGCACGGCGGGAAGCGGATGGAACCCTATCCTGTTCGGATGGAGGCGTGAGTGGTGCGATCAAGGTCGCTTCCGTTCCCTGACCCGGTTGTGAATGCACCTCGAGGCGCCCTCCCAGGGCAAGCATGCGCTCGCGGATACTGAACAATCCGAATCCCGGGACTTGCCCGCCTTTGCGAAGAGCAAGATGGTCTGATTCGGCAAAGCCGGTACCTCGATCCGCCACGGTGATCTGCAGGCATCCTTCCTCTACGCGGACGGTAATGAAGGCCTCTTTCACGGACGCGTGTTTGACCACGTTCATAAGCAGTTCACGCACCGACTGAAAGAGCAGCATGGCCTGGTCTTCCGGGAGAGGCAGCCGTTCCGGTCCCAGTTGCAGCGAGACGCGTAGATCCCGTTGCGACATTTGTTCAGCCAACCAACTCAAGGCCATCGGTAGGCCGAATTCCTTCAGGATGGGCGGACTCAGTTGTGCGACCAGGGTGCGGGTGTAGGTCAATGCCTGATTGGTGACGTCCTGTAATTCGTTCAGCGTTTTCGCAAGCGGGGGAGACAACGGTTGCTGCATGGCCTGAGCCAGGCGAATGCGGCTGAGCGCCAGCAGTTGGGCCAGATAATCGTGTAGTTCCGTCGCCAGATGTTGCCGCTCGCGTTGTCCGGCGAGGTTGAGCTCGGTGGCCAGTGCGCGCAAGTGTTCCCGCGATTGGGTCAGTTCGATGGTGCGTTCGGCCACACGCCGCTCCAGTTCGGCGGCGGATCGTTGAAGATCTTCTTCCACGCGCTTCCGTTCCGTGATGTCGTAATTGATCCCGACCATGCGCACGACCTGCCCCTGCTCATCGGCGACGGTCGCGCCCTGGCCGGCCAGCCAACGTATCGTGCCGTCGGCCGTGAGAATGCGGAACTCGGAAGAGAACACCCCGGTCTCGAGCCCGAGGCGGGCGGCCTCCTGAACGCGTGCCACATCGTCAGGGTGGATGGCGCTGTAGAAGTCCGAGGCCTGGCGGATGGGGCAATCGGCAGACCGGCCGAAGAGCTCGTATTGGCGCTCATCCCACGTCGTCTCGCCGGTTACAAGATTCAGGTCCCAGGCGCCCATCCGGCCGGCGGCCATTGCGAGTCGAAGCCGTTCCTCGCTCGAGCGCAGCAAGTCGTCGGCATTGGCTCGCTCGATGCCGAGGGCCAACGTTCTGGCCAGGGTTTGCGTCCATCCCACATCCTCGTCGTTCATCCGGTGCGGTTGGTCGAAATACAACATGAACTTGCCGAGGAGTTGACCGCCGTAGGTCAGGGGAACAAAGGCCAATGCCTGCACGCCCTCATCCCTGATCGTGGCCTGCAGCTTCGGGTCGAGATCTGATGTCGCGAGATCCGGGATGAAGAGCGGAGGGGGATTCCGCTGGTCCGCAGACCAGGGGGAATGACCCTCGACGGCCTTCCGGTACTCATCCGACAAGCCACGCCAGGCTTTGAATCGCATGACGCCATCCTGGTCGAACAGCAGCACCGACGCGCGATCCGCCGAGACGGCGCGGATCATGGCCTCCAAGGCTATATCGTAGAGGCTCGCCACCGGCTCGGCTCGATTGACGGCGTCGGCCAGCTCGTACAGCATCTGCTGGCGGCCGCTGAGCGCGAGTAATCGGGTTTCCTGTTGTTTGCGCTCCGTGATATCGAGTCCCACGGCGACGATATGGCTCAGGTCCTGGCCCTCGCGTACGCCGCCGACACTCACGCTCATCCAGATGGCCGTGCCGTCTTTGCGGCGATACCGCTTTTCGATGACGAAATCGGGTCCCCCCTTTACGAGCTGCTGAAACCGTTCCTGACAATCGGGCAGATCTTCGGGATCGGTGATCTGCTGCATCCGGAGACCGAGCAACTCCGCCTGATCGTATCCGAGGATGTCGCAGAAGCGCTGGTTGACGAAGACGAAGCGGCCGGTGAGATCGGTTTGCGCCACCGAAGCCGTGGCCTGGCTGACGATGGCGCGGTAGCGCGCCTCGCTGGCGGCCATCAGTTCTTCCGCCCGCAGCTGGTCCGTGGTGTCTTGCGCGATGCCGATGATCTGCTTGGCTCGGCCCTCCGGACTGCGGTCGAAGACCGAGGCGCGCATCAGAATCCATCGATAGGTCCCGTCGGCATGCCGGAGCCGGTGTGTGTGTTCCAACACCTCGGCATCGGCTGCCGAGTCAAAGCGGCCCAGCCATTGCTCGACAGACGGCACATCATCGGGGTGGACGAGGGTGACAATCGGATTGTCCTGCGTCGCCGCCAGCTGTTCGACGTCATACCCGAGCACAGATTTCAGACTGTGGTTGATGTAGACGGTGCGAGTCTGCAGGAGGTCGAACACGAACAGGAGATCCGGTGTGGACGCCGCAATGCGCTCCAGGAAGAGTTTGCTGCGAGTGATTTCCTGCTCGGCCTCGCGGCGAATGCGCGAGAGATCCAGGTGGGTTGTCACGCGGGCCATCAATTCCTGTGCGCTGAATGGTTTGACGAGATAGTCATCCGCGCCTTGTTCGAGCCCCTCGACACGGGACTCCTCGCCCGCCCTGGCGGAGAGCAGGATCACGGGAAGGGTATGAACGGCGGGATCAGCGCGCAACGCCTTGAGCAGACCAATCCCGTCGAGCTGCGGCATCATGATGTCACTCAAGAGGAGGTCGGGCGGGTGCCGGCGAATTTCGTTCAGCGCCGCCAGCCCATCACCCACCGTGACGACGTCGTACCGGCTGCTCAACAAGCGTTCGATGTATTGCCGCATGTCAGCATTGTCATCGGCGACCAGCACGCGCGGACGAATGACTGCGCTCGCGGCCTCGCTGGTCGAAGCGGGCGGTGGGATCGCTTGCGTATCAGGCAGCCAATGCAACGCTTCCTGAACATAGGCACCGGCGCTCGCTGACCGGATTGACGGCTCATCACCTGCGCGGATCTGTTCGGCAGGCAGGTGGGCGGTTCCCCACGGGATCCTCACCGTAAAGGTGCTGCCTTCATCCAGACGGCTCTCGACTTGTACCGTGCCTCCATGTAAGCGGACCACTTCCTGTACCAGTGCCAGACCGATGCCGCTGCCTTCATGAGTCCGGCTGCGCCGGTTCTGCACGCGGAAGAATCGCTCGAAGAGGCGGGGTAGTGCCTCATCCGGGATGCCGACTCCCGTATCGCTGACGACCAATTCGGCGCCTGCCGCATCGTGCCGCATCGAGATGGTGATCTGTCCCTGGAAGGTGTGCTTGAAGGCATTGCTGAGCAAATTAAGGACGATCTTTTCCCACATGCTCCGATCGACACAGACGGCTTCCGGCAGTGGCGGACACTCGACGACGAACGTGACCCCTGCTTTTTCAATGGCGGAGCGGAAGCCGCTTGCCAGGTCTGCGCTGTAGGCCGCGAGGTCGGTCGGTTGATAACTGGCCTCGGCCCGCCCCGCCTCGATGCGCGAAAAGTCCAATAAGGTGTTCACCAATTTGAGGAGACGCAGGCTATTGCGATGGGCGACTTCGAGGGCAGGGCTCTGTGGTCGCTGATGCAGCTCTTCCTCGAGCGGCCCGAGCATAAGGGTGAGCGGCGTGCGGAGTTCATGACTGACGTTGCTGAAGAAGGCCGTTTTCGCCCGATCCAATTCAGCCAAGGCCTCGGCCCGGCGCTGCTCGGATTGATAAGCCCTGGCATTGTTGATGGCGACGGCGATATGCGAGCTCACCATCCGGAAGAAATGGTGATAATGCTCGTCAAGCGGCCGACGGGGACTGATGCCTGCGACCAGGACGACACCGCCGTCTTGGGTCGCCGTGCCAATAGGCAGCAGGAGGCATTGCCTCGTCGGTTCAGGCCATGCGCCGCCAGGCAACAGGCCGAACCCGTCCGGAAGCTCGTCCAAAAGCAACGGGCCTCCGTTACGAATGGCGGCGGCAAGCGGCCAACTTCCAGGCGCCGCATTGCCGGTCAGATCCAGCTGTTCTTGCCTGGCGAGGCTGGCGTCCGCCAGCCCTATGCTGCCGGCTAACCGGGCCTCCCGATGATCCCGATCGATCTGGTAGAGCAGGGCGAAGGGCACATCGGCCGGGTCGGTGGCGAGGGCTTGGAGAATCCTGGCGCAGGCGTCGGTATCGTTTTGCGCTGATCCCGACAGCGATGCCAGCTCACGCAGCAGACTCGTTCGCCGGTCGTTCAGCACCCGGTACGTCGTTTCCTGGACGATATTCAGAATGCCTTCAACG
>CAADGJ010000265.1 GCA_900696505.1 uncultured Nitrosospira sp. | reverse complement strand
GGTTGCATCGTGCTCACGTGCTGACCGTGCCGTTCGAAAATCTCGATATTCACCTTGGGCGGCCGATCTCGCTGGAGCCGTTGGATCTCTTTCGGAAAATCGTTATTGGTAAACGGGGCGGCTACTGTTTCGAACTCAATGGCCTGTTTGCGCTGCTATTGGAAGACCTTGGATTTGCGGTGACCAGGCTGGCAGCCCGGGTGCTCTATGGTGCGGAAGGAGTGAGGCCGCGCAGTCATGAGCTATTGTTGGTGCAGCTTGGCGAGACTGCATGGATCGCGGACGTTGGCTTTGGAGGTAATGGATTACTTGAACCTTTGAGGTTGATGGTTGGGTATGAGGAGCGGCAGGGCCCCGATCGATTCCGCCTGCTCGTGCAGGAGCAAAAAGGCTATCGGCTGCAATGCGAGATGGAGACTGTCTGGACAGATCTCTATTCCTTCGCCCTGGATCCCTGGCTGCCCATCGACTTTGCCTTTGCGAACTATTACCACTCCCATTCGCCGGATTCCCTCTTCATGCAGCGCCGGATTTGCACGATGCCGACCCTCAAGGGGAGGAAGACGCTAATCGACAACCTGCTCAAGATTCGAAGCTCGAATGGGACGCAAGAACTTCATGTGGCGAGTGAGGGGGAGCGCCAGGCGCTGCTCCAGCAGCACTTCGGAGTGACCATTAACAATCACTTGAGGTTTTGAGATCTACCGCGCCAGCCATTTCACGATCGCGACGCAGGCCATGTAGAGGCCGAGTGAGCCGGCCATCGAGAGCCAGAAGCCGATCCGTTCGACGCCGTAGATCATGCAGCCGACATAGACCAGCCAGGGCGGTACAAACCAGAGCAGGTTTTTAGCGTAGGTGACGAGATGCTCGTTGCCGCCGTTGAGGTAAATGAGGACGAAGGTCGCCCCGGTCATCGCAGGAAAGGTGCTGGCGAAGGCGGCGAGAAACGACCGGCCTTGTGAGCCGAGGTAGGTCGAGATACTGACGATTGTGCCGCCCAATAAGAAGTACAGTCCGTACTTCGCCCAGTCACCCATCCGCACCCTCCTTCACTGTCCGCGAAAGGCCTCTCGCGCTTCCGCTTCGATCTCATGCCCCAGGCCTGTGTACCGCGGCGAAAAGTGAAGCACGACCAGCTCGCGCACCCCGGCTTTCTTTGCCATGATGCCGGCCTGCTTGGCCGTGAGGTGGTACCGGTCCCGAGCCTTGTCCGCATCCCGATCCAGATAGGGGGCCTCACAGTAGAAGATGTCCGCCCCGCGTGCAAGCTCTATGATCTTTCGTTCGTTGACTTCATCGTAGCGAGCATCCACGACATAGGCGATTTTCTGGCCGCGCGTAATCGTGACGAATCGCTCACGGATCTCGCCCAGGATGAACTCGCGCGTTTCTATATGGTGCTCGTGGTAGAGCGTGGCGAGGAATCGAAAGTCGTCCGGCTGACCTTGCCAGAAATACTGCTTCACCTCTTTCAGCCAATAGCCCACGGGCAGTCCGGCTTCATGTAGACGCTCTTTGTTGAAGTTCACATGAAACTGTTCCTGCAGCGCATAGGCTAGGGAGGGGATGCGGTGGTTGAGTGCCGAGGCCTGCACGGTGAACATCGGATCGCAGAATACGGTAAAGGTGCCCTGGCTCGTGCAGTGGCTGAGTGGAGAATCGGGTTCATCGTGGCGCTGAAAGCCGTCTGTAGCGAGGAAGGTCGCCGTCTTGATGCCGTCGGGATGGAACTCGTGCACAGTAATCGTGAGCGGGTAACCGCCCACCAGGTTCCACGTGTAGCCATGAAGTTTTCCTTGAACATTTGAGGTGAGGCCGGGGGGCCCGTGAATCCGCAGGGTTTTGCCGCGGCCGAGCGCGACGCGCAGCAGGGTGTCGAACCCGATGAAGTGATCCATATGGGTGTGGGAGATGAAGATCTCGCTGGCGCGCAAGAGGCGTGTCGGCCCAAGGGCATCGTTGTGACCGAGGTCGAACAAGAGGGCGCGCTTCGACCACCGCACTTCGACGAACAGACCCGGGTCTCCGAAAACGTCATTGACGAGAAAGCTGGAGAAGGAGGGATTCATGGAGTGCCGTATCACCTAGCCACGAACAACAATGAGTCCGTCGTGAGTGCAACTGTTGCTTGAAGTTCCTTGACCGCAACTTCAAGCAAGGTCAGGTCAACATGATTCGCATGACGCTATAGAGGACGATAACCTCCACAGCATGGGCGACGATCGTGACATACAGGTTTCTGAAGGCGACCCGCAGACTTCCCCACACCAGGCCGTCCCAGACGGCAATCCAATGGAGATGTTGAAAGGTTGCCACCAGAAAGGGATCGAACGCAAATAGCAGGGCGCTCACTGGTATGGCGAGGGCGGAGGGCAATCCCAGACCCAGCAGCCGGCCTAACAGAAAACCGCGAAAGTTCAGTTCGACCATGGCGGCGATCAAGAAGATGAACCAGGGCAGCATGAGGAGCAGCGGAATTTTGGCGTGCGGCGTGTCGGCGAGAAAGCGATAGTCTGCCCCAAGCCAGGGCACGAGGTAGAGGATCACCAGGACGTTGGCTGTGCCGAGGACCAGCCCCGTCGCGATGCCCAAGCGGAGTCCTTGTGGGATGAGGGCGCGCGTGAGTCCGAGCCTCGTAGCCGTTGCGCCGTTCATGCGGCTCCAGGTCAAAAGAGCGGCGTAGGCGCAAAGCTGAGGGAGGAACTGATACAGCGTCTCCTGGCGAAGTTCACGAGGGGAGGCGTAATAAAGGAGAGTGGCAATGAGGGGAAGCAGCGCGAGGGCCGCCCCCCGTTCATTGTGCTGAATCGGATACGCGGCCGACGCCTCCTCAGGCCTGATCATGAGCAGTTATTCAAGTCGCAGACTATACCGTTCGAGTGTGGTGGCCTTATTCCTGGCCAGGTTCGACAAAGATTTGTTGTAGTCCACCGTGGCCCGCAGCTCGTTGCCTTGCGCCGTGGCCAGGTCACGTTGGAAGTCGAGCACGAATCGCGTCGTACTGAGACCGACCTTCAAGCGTTCTTGTTCGGCCTGCAACTGCTTCTCGGCCATGATACGAGCCGAGCGGGTGGTTTCGATTCGTTTGAAATCGGTGTGTACGCGGCGGACGGCTTCCCGGACACCGACGATCACTTGTTGTCGAACGCTCTGTAAGGAGGCCTGGGCATTCCGGGACTCCAATTGCCGTTTATTGTAGGTGCTAT
>CAADGJ010000264.1 GCA_900696505.1 uncultured Nitrosospira sp. | reverse complement strand
GACCCGGCATATCGGTTCAGAGCCGGTGTCTGAGGCACGAGAAAGCTGGGATGCCATAGCCGACGCTCGACGGATCAACGTGATGCGGACGTGACAGTACTTAGAAGTAGTATAGCGGGTGAAGCCTGGACGACCTAGGATCTCCTGAAAACCCGGCAGGTATGAGGAATCGATCGCTCAGAGACCTCGGGCAGGGGCGAGGCTGGAGAAACAGCCCTTCGATTAATAGCTATCCCTGGCGCAACGGAATCCCGTCCCGGAAGGGCGGCTGTCCATCGTCCCCCAATCACGATCGGAGGTACGCAGACTGATTGCCGGTTTGAGCCAGGATCCGCCGCGCATAGCTTTAATCGCGCCACGCTCTGGTCCTTGGGGATTCGTGAGCGATGCGGAGCGGTAATGGTTGGGGTTATACCAGTCCTGCACCCATTCGGCGGCATTGCCTGCCATGTCCAGCGCTCCATACGGGCTGGCGCCGCCAGGAAAACTCCCGACCGGCAGCGTGAGGATTTCCCCCTTCAGACCCTTCGCTTTGGAGAGTTCTGCGCCGAGGCCTTTGATCCAGAACGCTTCCCACTCCCTGCTATCCGCAAACTCTACGGTTTTCCCGGCCCAGTAGCTCGCACTGTTCGCCTTGTCGAGGCTCCAGTCGTTGCCCCAGGGGTAGGTCCGTCCGTCGGTCCCCCGGGCGGCCTTTTCCCATTCCGCTTCGGTTGGCAGCCGTTTGTTCGCCCAGCGGCAGAATGCGACGGCATCAAGCCAACTCACATTCACGACCGGATGCTGCTCAATCCCGGGAAGTGGCCGGTTCTGTTCCCATAGAGTCAAGCGATCGGCGGCATTGGCGGGGGCCTGATAGTTTGTGGCCTGGACGAATTGCAGATAGGCGGCGTTCGTGACCTCGTACCGATCGATCAAGAACGACCCGAGATAGACCAGGCGTATCGGTTGCTCATCCGGGAGGCCGCCCCGGTCAACGGAAGCTCCCATCGTGAATTCGCCGGCGGGAACCAGCACCATGTCGTCGGATGAAAGGGATGCCCAGGCTGCCTGATACAGACTGAGCATGACGAGCAGGCAGAGCAGAAACCACCGAGGCGTAGCCTTCAGCATCCTCATGGCTTCGTCAGTTTGCAGGCTTTGGCGATGCTGTCGCGATAGGCCGTCCACAGCGTGAGCCCTTGCCTCACGCAAGCCAGCACGGCATTCTGCTGGCTCCTCGTTTCGGCATAGTTGACGACCATGGTGTACGCGTCCTGGCGATGCCCCGCCTCAACCTTCTGATGCGCGCGGATGAGATCCATGTGCTCCCGCTCGATCTTGTGATGACGAATGAGCGGATGCGCGTCGATATAGGCTTCGATCTCGGCTTCGGTTTTCGGTTTCGAGGGCTCCTGAATTTCCTGACGGTCTTTGATACTGCCCTCGACAAACACCGCGAGGGCGGCAGCGCCGACCACCCAGTCCCGGCTGGCCGTGACCTTTTCCAGCCACCGTCGATAGCGAAGGCTGGCGGGAAGGAGGGTGGCTCGCAGGAAGACCCGGCTGTCGAACCCCAGCCCGCGCATCATTTCGTTAAATAGCTCGGGATGAGATCGCCCGAAGGACAGGCCCCCGGTATCTTCTTCGTAAATGTTCTCGGCCAACATGCGCCGGACGTCGGGGGGCGGGTTCTGTCCATGCACTCGAGCGAGCAGGACAGGGAAGTCCCGCACGTAGACCAGGTATTCCTGTTGATAGTGGAGCTTTAGCTGGGCCTTAGTGATCCCGGGTCCCATGATGATCGGCCAGGCCCAATGGTGTTTGCGATCCATGATGGACAGGAGCCGCTCGAGGAATTGCGCACGGGTCAATCTCTTCTGTGCCATGCCTTGCCTTCCTTCGTTCCCACTGGCTACAATCAGCCACCGGTCAGATGAAGCCTATCACGATTCAGGATTCCGACGAGATTCTCAACTTCCTTGCCGAGGTTGCCCTGCATGGAAAAGGGTTTACCACGGACTGTCTGTTGGACTATGTGCTGGAAGAAGGGTTTACGGAGCCGATTTACCTCAATGCCTCCGGTGAAGACCCGGACGCATTCTATAAGAATCAGCCGCAGGCCTGGGCCATTTACCAAGTTCGTGAATGGAAACGTGTTCTGACCGTGTCGGGCGGGCCCGGGAAGGAACGGCGCGTTCAGATTACCGAGACCCCGTAAGTTGTCCGTTGTCCCCCTTCGGCAAGGACATCAACGCCGATCTCCGCGCAGTCATTGCTCCATATCCAAGGCCAGCTTCTGCTTCCGGACGCGGTGTGCGCTTCCGTGAGTGTATTGACCATCCGAAGGAATTGCAACGAATCACGCGCTGTTCGCAGTCCGGGGCGACGGGTCCTGGCGACTCCGTTTGGTAAATGTGCAAGGGTGTCTGGCGAGAGGCCATTGTGACATTACGGCATCATCCCAAGAATCTTCAGCCTCTGGTGAGCCTCTGCGAACCGGCAGACGTGGGTGAATTGGCCCTGATCCGGAGCCTGCTCGACGGCAATGGTATTCCCTACGCCGTTCAGCATGAACACATCGGCGCACTTTACCCAGGGGTGGCGCTCTTGGGCAGCCGCGTCATGGTGGCGGAATGTGACAGGCAACGGGCGGAGATTCTGTTGAGCCGCCTGGCCCTGCAGGTCCGTGAGGCCACCAGCGAGACGGATTGAAACGGGATCAGGTGGTCCTGGCCCGGAGTGGTCGTTAGGTGAGGCTTAAGGGTGGCCTTTGGGTTTGACCGGTTCTGGAGTGGTGGGCAGGGGCAGGCGCACGTCGGATCCTGAAAAATGGCCGCCGATCAACTTGCCCTCTTCAAAGTAGAGATAGCGGTGCTTGACGACCGCCGGGCTTTCCCAATCTTCAAAGATCCATTCTTCGCGCCGTAGCCCATCGCTGGTATGGGTGACGTTCATCGTGTTCGGCGACCCCCACGAATCCAGGACCTGTTTGCGATCCATCCCCACCATCACGCGATGGCTTTCGATATGTTTGGAGAAATCCGGATCCAGCCACCCGGGCACGAAGCGAAACGCGATCAAGGCGACCACGAACAACGCCAGGAACGAATTAATGATGATCCTGACCGGCCGCTGGCGGATAAACGGTGTTGGCTCCGCTGTCGGGGGTAGGGAGGAAACGGGGTCTGCCGAAGTCGTCTGATCGGTCACAAATATCCTTCCATCAACGAGTGGGCGAGTGCGAAATGCCTGCTGCATGCTAAACAATAGGTTTTCGGTCCGTCAAGGGAGGGAATCACCCTCAAGAGAGGGCATTTCGCCGCCTGTACCCCGGTTTCGACCTGCTATGCTTAACGGAGGACCGAAGGAGGGCGAAAAATGGGGCGTGGCGGCTGGAGGCGGGACCGGGTGTGGGCGTGGGTGACTGCACTGGGCCTTTGTTTCCTGGG
>CAADGJ010000263.1 GCA_900696505.1 uncultured Nitrosospira sp. | reverse complement strand
GCCGTGGTCAGCCGACTGCTGAGTGACCACCGTCTGCTCGCTCAACTCGCAAATGCGCCCGTCCCTTCCGCGGACCAGGACATCCATGACCTCGCGGTGTAATCAAGCTCCGCTCGATGTTCTGCCCATACCGCGGATGGCACCGGCAACAGTCCTCACCGTCTTAACACTAGTGCTGCTGGTCGTACCGACTACCTTCGCAAACGGCACCCTCTTTGAGTGCGTGGATGCCCATGGCAAGACAGTATTCACAGATAGTCCCCGCCAGTTTCTCTCCTGTCACGCCGTCAATCTTCTGTCGCCTAAGGCCTCGACAGGACCGATGCCTCCGACCGGCATGCCGTTTCCCCCTAACGCGCCGCAGCATGTCGGTAAAACTCCCTCCTCTCCCCTCTTGTTGGACTATTCCCATGCTACCGCCGTTCCGGTGGAACGCTCGGGAAGTGTCCTCGTTGTCATGGCCACCTTGAATGACTCCAAACAGGCACGACTCATTGTCGACACCGGTGCGTCGCAGACCATCATTTCGCGTCGACTTGCCACGGAGCTTGGATTGGCCTCGACCGCCTACGCAACACGCGTACTGTTGCACACCGCAAGCGGTTCGGTTCAGGTGGACGCGGTGATACTGGATGCGATTCGCATCGGCGGGGCAGAGCTCAGGAATAGCCAGGTCTTAATCCACGACCTTCCCGATCTCCCATTTACGGTTGACGGGCTCTTGGGATTGAGCTTTCTCGGGGCGTATCAGATTACCCTCGACAGCAGCCGAGGAGAATTGCATCTGAAGTCACTGCCAGAGAAAACACGTGAACTCGGGGAGAGATAGATAAGTGGCAGTGGGAACCGGAGCAGTGACATCGCGCGGACATGTGATTTCTTGAATCTCTTCGCTGTGGCGATCTGCCCCCACTTGTGCTGGAGTCACGTCGCGCGCTTCAACACAGACTACGGTGCGGCAACAAGGACGTCGAGGCGCTGTTTGACACCTCTGCTCACGGAAACAGACACAGCGGTTGGAAAATCATTCGGCAGAGCATTCTCGACTGTTTCGAGCGCCTTGGGCGCCGTGTCCACGACCTCTTCTAGCACCATGGCAATAGCTGATCTCGAGAGACCGGCGGCTAGTGCGGTCTGCACGAAATGCCGGCGCTGAATTTCATCGATCCGGTAGTGACGGTTCGTGCCGACCGACATGGAAAGCTTCATCTGCTTGCGCTGCACCTGTCCTGCCTCAAGGCTTGGCTGGGCAGTCAGCACATCATAGAGCGGCGTCAAGCGATAGCTGCCGCCGGGGCCGAGAAAGATGCTGAAATTCTTCGCATGTCCGTCCGTGGCCCCAATGAGCCAAAAGAATATTTGCGCCTTCAATAGCGTCTCTCGGTCCACCGTCGGACTATCGCTGCCTCTCAGGACCTCAAGCATGTGTATCAGTCCCGGCCCGCCTTCACTCTGATATTTTCTCGTCGGCGGCACCGAGAGCACCTGACAGAAGTCCTCCTGGGGCATGCGCAGCAGGCGCTTGTCCGCGGTCCATCGCCGGTCGAACCGTTCGACGACCAATGCCCGCATCCCATTGAAGTCCTGCATCTCCGCCTTAGTGACCGGCAACCCAAACGCGGCGGCAAGCCTGAGGCAGTAAAATTCATTCTCGACACTATTGGACAGATCGATCCCATCTGGCAAGCGGCCAATCTGCTTTTTGAATAGATGCGTGGTCGGCGTGGTACCCGACGGCTTCCACCACTGTCCCTTGTGCCGGAGCAGCGCTGTTTTCTCCTGGGCTCCGGCCACAGAAATCCGAAAGTCCACATCCCGACTCAGCCCTAGCGGAGCCTGCGACAGGCCCTGCAGTAGTCTCTCTATCGCCGACTCGTTCACCAACTCACCTGTGATCGCGCCGCTCTCACCATCGGGCGCATTCTCGTCGAGCCCCATGAACTGCAGCGCGCCCACGCAATCGCGCCCGATGGCCGCCAACAGGCTGTAAAAATCTGTTCCGGCCGCGCCGACCTTTTCGGCCACGCGCCGGCGTAACGTATCGGAATCCGGCAACAGATTGTCGAAGACCGCCGTGACCGCCGCCCCCCTGTATGCGTCCTCCCGAAGAGGAAGCGACAACGACACGGGCATCGCATACTCCCAGTCGAGCCACGCGGGCTCATACTGGAAATCAATGGCGCCCGTGGCAGCCTTGTTGAGTCGGCCGACCGGTCGGTTATTTAGCAGCACGCGCAATGGCGCATGGGCGCGGCGGCGGGACATCAGAAGATCTCCTCGATGTCCGCAGCCTGCCCCTTCGACCGTGGCACAATCCGAAGCTCGAGATCGAGCGCCGCCAGAATCCCCAGTATGGTCTGCAGCTTCGCTGCCGGATGACCCGTCTCGATCAGAGAAATCGTTTCCTGTCGCAATCCCGCCTTATCGCCCAGCTGTGACTGGCTGAGCCCCTGCTTCTTCCGGGCGCGGCGTACGAGATTTCCAACCTGTCGTGGATCGCGTGCGAGGTCTTTCATCGACATGCCTTATTTCCTAGCTGATCATTATGTGTCACATCACATAAAGTTGCAATATGCTACTTGGAGCATATTTAGCTGATATGCGACGTCTATCATACGAGACGTAGACGCGTGAGGGTGTGCGTTGAAGGGATGCTACTTTTCTGAAGAACCAGAATCTCGAGTGGTCCAAGGGAGATTCAATCGCGTCGCATCAATCGAGACTAGTTTAGCCAAATAACTGCCCATATTGAGACGCTCGCCGCGCGCATTGCGCTCACGCACTTCGCCGATCCGTCTCCAGATCATCGGATGTGGCACGCTGG
>CAADGJ010000262.1 GCA_900696505.1 uncultured Nitrosospira sp. | reverse complement strand
GAAGAAACGCCGAGCGAGCCGCTGATTCCTTAGAATTATGGCTACATGATGTTTGGATTATCCACGGCAACGCGCTAGGGCTCCGCCCAGTAGACCAGAATCCTGCTGGCAGTACGATTGCCATGAGGAGAACTCTGTGACGGCATGACGCTGATCTTCCGATTGGGCTGACCCTCAGCGCTGCACGGGACTCAGTAAACGAACGGACCTGCCGGTGAATGGGATAGACAACTCGATGAGTCTCTCTAAGAAAACGATTCACGACAGTGCCGGCCTGCTTGGAGAGTTGCTGGCTCAGTATCACCCCCGGAATTTTGATATCCGTTTGTGGGATGGGACAATCTGGCCTGCCGATCCCGGCGTGACTCCCGAATTCACCTTCATCCTCCGCACCCCAACCGTCCTGAGGGACAGGCTGTGGAAGGCCAGCGAGCTCGCGCTAGCCGAAGCGTTTATCTCCGGTGATCTGGAGATCGATGGAGATCTTGAACAAGCCATTCCTCTTGCGGAATACCTCTCGCGTCATCCCGTGACGTGGGGGAGTTGGCTGCGATTGGGGTTCAAATCATTACGTTGGCCATCGAACCCCTCCTTCACCACGAATGGCCTGGCCGCCCACGTCACCGGGCCCAACCATTCACTCCTTCGCGACAAACAAGCCATCGCGTATCATTACGATCATCCCCCGGAATTTTATGCCGGGTGGTTGGATCCGCAGATGGTCTATTCATGCGCCTACTTCTCTTTCACCGACGATCTCGATGCCGCGCAGGTACAGAAACTCGATTATCTCTGCAGAAAGCTCCGTCTCCGACGTGGCGAGCGGCTGCTCGATGTCGGGTGCGGCTGGGGCGCACTGATCGTTCACGCTGCCCGATACTACGGGGTCCAGGCCTGTGGCATTACCTTGAGCGAGAAGCAGGCTGAATTTGCAGAGGCCTGCATTCAACAACATGGACTCATGGATCGCTGTCAGGTCGAACTCCGCGACTATCGACAATTGAGCACTCCCGATCGCTATGACAAGATCGTCAGCGTCGGCATGGTCGAACATGTGGGAGCCACTCACCTCTCAGGCTATTTTCGCCATATCTGGAACTTGCTGAAGCCGGGCGGAACCTTTCTCAATCATGGGATCGGGATTCGGCATGGGGAGCGCTGCGCCTTCGGGCCATTCGTGAATACCTATGTCTTCCCCGATGCGGAATTGACCACCATCTCGACCACCACCGGATTCGCTGAAACCGCCGGCTTTGAAGTGAGAGACGTGGAATGCTTGCGAGAGCATTACGTCCTGACCCTTCGACAGTGGAGACAGCGCCTGGAGAAGAACGTGACGCCCGGATCGTCCAGCATGGATCAATCCACATGGAGACTGTGGCGCCTGTATCTCGCCAGCGCCGCCCATGGCTTTGCCACAGGCAAGCTCAACCTCTATCAGACCTTACTGTCGAAAACGCAGGAGGGATCGGCCGGCCTGCCATTAACGCGGGATGACTGGTATGAGGCCCATTCCTCGATTGATTCGCGCCTGTCGGGAAGACTGCGTTAGTCCCGCCCTCTGAATAAGACTTCTTTCTTCCCTCCTCACATTGTTGCTCTTGAGAAGAACACGGCGCGCGGCTCGAATGCGCAAAATACTTGCTGCGTCCAGGCAGGACCGCTAGCCTGACCTTGCAACACCATCACGCGATTGATTGGGTCGGTTCGGAGAGGAAAGTCATGAAACGGGATACCTGGCTTGTCGTGTCGGCGGTGACTGGCGGAATCGTCGTATGGTTGTTGGTGTCGGCCTTCTCTCACAAGAGAGAGGCGTGGGATTCCGATCTGTATTTCACGCTGGGCCTGCCCGCGGTCTGCCTGCTGTCTGCCCTGCTTGGCTACCTTGAACCGAGCAAGCCCTGGCGCTGGGGAGCGGCGCCTGTTGCCGGGCAGGCGCTTGTGATGCTGCTGACACAAAGCCCGGGTAACCTGTTGCCGCTCGGAATCGTGATGTTCGGCGTCCTTGCCCTACCGTCGATCGTCACCGCAAAGATGGGAGCCTATGCGGCCAAGAGAAGCCCGCACGGATCAACCGCTAGACAGAACCATTGAGCCGATCACCCTGCCGACTCCTGGTCATCGTTTCTTTCCAGTTCGCGCCGCAATGCGTGACTCAGCCGATACCCAGCCGGCATCGAAGGGATGGCCGGCTGTATCCAGATCAATGACCAGCGGAGCATGATCCGAAGGCAACGGCTTTCCCTTCCGCGCCTCGCGATCGATCTCTGACCAAATGACACGATCTCTCAGCGGAGTGCTGACGAGCAGATGATCGATGCGCATGCCGATGTTCTTATGGAAATTGCCGGCGCGGTAGTCCCACCACGTGTACCGCCCCGGTTCCGGGTGGTGGCATCGGTACGCATCGACGAATCCTTCGCTTACGATGCGGTCGAGAGCGCGCCGCTCACGTGGGGACACGTGCGTGCCGCCATGGCAGGCGGCCGGGTCCCAGACGTCGATGTCCTGAGGCGCCACGTTAAAATCGCCCCCGATGACGCAGGCTTTCTGCGGTGTCCCCGTCTGCTTGAGCCAACGCGCCAGCTTGTCGAACCAGACCAGCTTGGCCTCATAAAACGCCGAATCAACCTCTCGGCCATTCGGTGCATACAAGCAGATGATGTGCAGCCCACCGCAATCGGCAGCCAACATCCTGGCTTCGGCCAGTGGCTCGTCATCACCCGTGTCAGTCGAACGTGCCGGCTGCAACGGCTCGCCGAAATTGCTGATGACGCCGCTGATGCCACAGCGGCTGGCGATCGCGACGCCGTTCCATCGGCCTTCACCGTGGTGCGCCAGCGCGTATCCCGCCTGTGCGAACGCGTCGACCGGCGCATCGGCAT